>NZ_JBKGTW010000020.1:0-36080 GCF_046546535.1 Neisseria sp. WLZKY-1 | reverse complement strand
CACGGGTAACGGTAAACATCGGCCGGATTTGCTTGGTCGTCGGCTCGATAACGGCGAACTTGTCCGCCCAAACCAGCACTTCGCTTTCCGCCGTTTGGCCGTCTGCGCCCAGCGTGATGCCCGCGAACACTTTGCGGCCTCTGGCGATGGTTTCGGTTTTGATACCGTGCATCGCCTGCACCTTGCCGTCCAGCGTAGTCAGCGCTTTCGACGTCGTTTCCACCGTGGCAGCGGTGTTGTTCAGCTTAGCGGTCAGCTTCTTCTTATCCTCAGCCTCTGCCTTCTTCTCGTCGGCGTAGGTCGACTGAAACCTCTCGATATCCGCTTGCGCCCTGCGTGCCAGCCTGCCCACCTCCTCAGCGATTTTCTTCACCGCATCGGCCTTGGCCTGCGCCCCGTCAACGGTTTCGTCCTGCACCCAGTCCGTCCACGTGTCACGGCTGTAAGTGCGCGTCTCGAGCGTATAAACCACGTCAGACTTGCGTCGCCAAACCGAACCGTCGGACAAAGAGGCCGTCTGAAAGACTTCCCCGCCCGTCGGGTTTGCAAACGGCACACGCGTTTCCATAGCACAAAAAGCGTTACTGCCGACGCCTCCACGCAAACCGATAACGGAAGATTTCTTAAACTCCGTCACAGTCTGACGTGGGTAGTTTTCCCAGTACCAAGACGGCGGCTGATTGTCGTTGCGCGTATCCGGCACTTGGAACTTGGCCGACACCGTGCTTTGCGCGATGGCCTCCGCCTGCTGCCGCGTAACGCTGGTCTGCTCCAGACGGCTGATTTTTGCCTCTGAGGCGGCATTCAGCCCGTCGGCATAAGCCTTGGCATCGGCCAGTGCCTTGTCGGCTTTGGCCTTGGCGTCGGCGGCCGCCTGCTGTTTGACCACGGCATCCTTTGCCGCTGCGTCGGCTATTGCCTGCGCCTTGGCTGCATCGGCCTTGCTCTGCGCGTCGCCCGCCGCTGCGGCAACTGCTGCCGCCTTGGCCGTGTCGGCTTTGGCCTGCGCCGCCCGTTCCGCAGCGGCAAGGGCTGCCGCCTTGGCGGCATCGGCCTTATCCTGCGCCGTCTGCGCCGCCGCCGATACCGCGTCGACCTTGGCTTTCTCCGCCGCCGACAGCCATCTGCTTTCCAAAGCCGTCTGCGCGATGGAGGCCACCTCCGTCTTGTCGGCTTTGGCGGATTTCAGGGAGGTAATCTGCGCAGTATTGCCAGCAACCTGCGCCTTGGCGGTTTTCAGCTCTTCGGCAGTGGCGCTGTCCTTCTGTGCCTGTGCCGATTTGTGCTCAGCCAGCTCGGCGGCAACGGTTTCGGCAGCCGCTGCACCGTCTTCGGGCGCAGGTGTCCAATCTGTCCCCAGCGTGCTGCGTTCCAGCTTGATGCGGGAAACATGACTTTGCGACGTACCGCTGTTCGGGAAGAAATACACGTTCAGATGCGTGTTGTCGGCTTGGTCGCCCGCGTTATTGCCGCCGGTTGCCAAACCCCATTTCCCCGTGCCGCGCCAAAGACCGTCTGCAACCTTCGTCAGGCCGAACAACATCCCGAAGCCGCGCGAGTTGTACACGCCTATGCTGGTGCGGTCGCTGCCGATTTCGCCCCAAAGGGTGACGGTCACATCTTCGCCGACGGCGGGAGCTTCGGCCAGCGCGAAACGGGCGAGATAGCCGTAATCCGCATCGGGCGCGGACTGTTTGAGCAGATTGCGCCCGCCGACTTTCAGACCGTCCAACCGCGCGGTCAGGCTGTCCACCGCCTGCACGCGGGCGCGGTCGGACTGGGCCACACTTTCGCGCAGCTTGGTAAGGCCGCCCTCGGCCTGCCCCATGCGCGTTGTGAGCGCGGCGGTTTCGGCGGCACGGGTTTTGTCTTTCTCCGTCAAAGTTTCCTGCTCGCGCGTGATACCGGCAATCTGTCCGTCCAGCTTCGCCACCATCTGCCGCCGCTCCCGTGCCTCTGCGCTGATGCCGTCGGCACGGGCTTCTTTCTCGACCTCCAAAGCGGCGGCGGTTTTGCCCTGCGCGGCGGTGACGGTTTCGATTTTCCTTGCGTGCTGTTTGCTGACATCCTCAACCGCCGTGATTTTCGTACCCAACTCGCGGGCTTTGGCGGCCAAACCGTCGGCGGCGGTTTTGGCAGCCGCCCGAATATCGCGGCTGCGGGCTTCGGCTTCACCTGCAAGAGCCTGCCGCCGTGCGGCGGCTTCGTCGGCAAGGGCTTTCATCCGTGCGGCAGCTTCTGCGGCCGTTTTTTTGCCTGCCTCGGCAAGGGCGGCGTTTTTACCGGCTTCGATTTTGCCGTCCAGCAGGTCTTTCAGACTCTGCGACAGACTGCTCTCGGTAATCTGCTTCTCAATCAGCTTCACCAGCGGCGCGGGGTTCGGGTCGGACGTGCCGCGCACGGGGGCGGTAAATTCCCCCGTATTGCCCGCCGCATCGCGCACGCGCAGCCAAAACCAAAATTCGTCCGCCGCGCCGACGCCCGTCAGCGTGTAAGTGTTCTGCGGGTAGGGCAGTTCGGCCAGTTTCTGCGCTTTGGACAAATCGGCGGTTCTGCCGTAGCGGATTTCCACCGCCAACTCGTCGACCACCGTCTGCGGCCATGTCCACACAAGGTCTACCGCCAGCGTTTTGCCCACGGTACGCACGGCGCTGATTTCGTAGTCCAGCGTCCACGCTCTAACCAGCGGCTCGGAATAGACGCCGCGTGCGTTGCGGCCGCGTATTTCGGCGCGGTAGCTGCCTTTGGGCAGGCCGTGCAGCACGATTTCCGCCGACGCCGCATCGGGGATATGGCGGTACAGCACGTTATTCCGGTAAATCTTAACGTCGTAGGTCAGCACTTGGCCGTCCGCCGTCAGATTGTCCCAAGTAATCGTCAGCCTGCCGCCGCCCGCCGTCAGCGACGGATTCATCAACTGCGGCACGACATTGTGCAGCGTGGTGATTTCACGGTCGAATTTCGCCCAACCGTCCACCACGCCGTATTTTTGCGGGTCGTGCCGTAGCGCGGACACGGTAAACGTGCCGTCCGCCGTGTTTTCCTTACTCGACACCACGCGGTACAGGCGCGCCTTCACACGCCCCTGCAGCACCCAAACATCACCGGCGGCGGCCTGCGGAGCGGCAGACAACTCCAAACGGTCGGCGGCGGGCTTCGCCATCACCTCCAACGTTTGCAGCGCGCCGTTCGCTTCGACCGAAAAACGGCTGCCGATTTCGGCTTCCACCGGCCTGTCGAGTGTAACCGTCAAGCCCGACACCGCTTTCAGACGGCCCGAAAAATCCGCGCCCGCATAATCATTGTCCATAATGCGTATCACATCGTAGGGCAGATGGCGCAAACCCTCCCGACCGACGGTAAAGCTGACCGCATCCTGCTGGCGCAGGCCGGTTTGCAGCATCCACGCGCCGAAACGGGCGGCCTGCCCGCGCGAATCGCAGCCGAACGCCGCCACCTGACGGACATTCAGCCCGTAGCGGCGCACCGCCTCGTCGTCCTGCACATATTCGGTTTTCGTGCGGTAGCCGTCGTATTTGTCGACATACTGCACCATCACCGCCGTCGAAATCGACTTAAAGGCCGCACCCGAATAAGTAAACAGCCCGTCTTTGACATTACTGTTCGCATACTGCGCCACCGCGTCGGCATCCGCATCCATCACCACCGAAAAACGGCGGCCGTCCCAAACCGGCAAACCGCGGAACACACTCGCCAAATCGGTCAGCAATTCCGCCGCCTGCCGTTTTTCCGACAAATACGCATTGCAGACAAAGCGCGGCTCCTTGCCGCCGAAGCCGTCGTCCACCGACTCGTCGCAGTATTTTGCGATTTGGTACAACGTCCACTTGTCGATATCCGCCGCCTTCAAACGGCGCGCCAAAGTCGAATAACGCGGCTGCGTCAGCACATCGTAAAACACCCAAGCCGGATTGTTCGTCCACGCCTTTTTAAACGAACCGTCCCACACCGAACCCGCGTATTCGCGCGTGTCCGGATTGTAGTTTGACGGCACATTGACCAGCATCCCGTCCAGCAGGTAATTGCGGCGCGGCACACTGTTGCCGAACTGGTCGGAATCCACTGCCAAGGCAGACAAAACCGTATGCGGATACGACAACTTCGCGTCTATCATCTCGACAAAACTGGCAAAATACGTCTTATTGCCCGTCTTATCGCTGGCCGCATCGTCCGTCAGCCGGGAAACGCGGATATTAAACGGCGCTTCCGGCAACTGATCGAACAGCACGTCTTGGTAATACACCCCGCCCGCACGCTCCGAAAACGTAACCGATTCCACCGCGCGCACGCCGTCCTTATTGACCAACTCCACGCGCAAAACCGTCTGCGCGGCCAGCGTATCGCCGTTGCCCTGCACCTGAAAATTCCTGTCCACCCCCAGCGTTACCCGCAGGCGGCCGACCAGCTTGTCCGTTACCGCGCGCACAATCGGCGTACTCTTCTTCACTTCCGCCGACACCGCCACCGTCCGCTCCGACACATCGAAGCCCGGAATATACGGCTGGTCGGGCGTGCCGCGCAGGAAAAAGCCCGCCAAACCCTTGAAATTGAAAGAACCGTCGGCATTCTGCACAGGCGTATCGTTCAAAAACACCGATTTCCAAGGCGCATCGTTGCCGTTGGCAAAACCGCGGATTTCGCCCTCGCACACCGCATCGACAATCCGCAGCGACTGCGCAGAATTCAACGTATTCGGCGCCTCATAAGAAGGCGTGGCCGCACCGCCGCTTTTCTTACCGCCCATATCCAAACCCCCAAATAACGGACACAAAAAACCCGACGGGCGAAACCCGGCGGGCAAAACAAAGGCCGTCTGAATATTCAGACGGCCTGACAATTAAAATATTTCTTTCCGCACCCAATCATCAACCATTTTATTCCAACTCCGATTAAATTCCGCCTGACTTTCCTTTTCGGACGGCCTATAAAAATATTCTGCTGCCTGCCTTGCCCAGTACAAGCGGCAAGAAGCATTATAAGATTCCTGCCAAGCCGCCGGCTTGATAGACGCTTTAAAACTAGAACACGAATCCAAAGCTACCTTAAACCATGCCATGTCATCCGCATAATTTTCCTGTATGACTTCAATCTCTTCATTTTCTTCTTTTAATTCCGAAGCAAGGCCATGGTAAGCATAATCCCAAGCCGCTTTTTCAAAACTTTCAGCAGCATCAAAACGACATATATCCACCCAGGAATTACCGCCCGTGGATTGATCTTTCATACAGGCACTCATCTTTGCGGCTATGCGTTTTTTCACTACCGGCAAAGAATCGGCAGCATATGCCCCATTAAGAAAGAAACCGAGAAAAAATACCGAAATCAGCTTTTCCATCTCAATTTTCCCCATTACAAAATAAGCGCAAATGTTATCCTTTTGTAAATTTCTTGACAAGCATTTTCTTTCTGCTTTACATTCCGTTTCACGAGGCGTCGAAAACCTCTCCCAGTACGGCATTCACCCCGTCAGCGTGAATTTTTTACGTCCATAAGATTCATTGGTTTCCTTGTTGTTTCGTTTTGATACAACCGAAGTTTCCTATGGCCGCGAGGGCTGTGAATACAATACCTGCTTCGGCAGGGAATAAGCACGGCTCGTACTGGGAGTTTTCGAACCTCGCGGCCGCCCGTTTCGGGCAACTTCGAAATCACCCAGTAAGGAAACTTCATCATGAACGCATTATCTCTTTCTTTTAAAGATACCAATTTCCAAATTACCGACATTAACGGCCAACCTTGGCTAAGGGGTTACCAAATTGGTAATGCCTTGGAATATTCAGACGGCGCTGTTGCAATCGCAAAACTTTATGACCGCAACGCCGACGAATTTACCGACAGCATGACCCAAGTCATCGAACTGCCCACCACAGGCGGCAAACAACAGGTGCGCGTATTCAGTCTGCGCGGCGCACACCTTTTGGGCATGTTGGCACGAACCAAAGCGGCCAAAGAGTTCCGCCACTGGGTACTGGATGTACTGGAGCGGGAAAACAAACGCCCCGCCCTGCCCGCCACCCGTGAAGATTTATGGGCGCAGGTGCGCGAAGAGGGTTTCAAGAAGAAATATATCCCCCGCGACGAGGCGCACGAGGAAATGCTGAACCTGCTGCACCGGATCGAAACGGTGCTGTGCAAATCGCACTGCGGCCCCGATCTGGAGGGACAAATCCGCGCCCTCACCGGCAAAAAGCGTTCCGAGTTGGATTTCTTCCAGCTGGCCGCGCTCAACTGCAGGCTGATCGACGGGATGCCCGCCCTGATTATGGAAAAACACCCGGAAATACGCCGCCTGAAAGCCGAACACCGCTACAGCTTCGACCGCCCCGCCGAAAACCTGCCCGCCCTGCCGGACGCGGCGGAGAAAAAACCGCGCCCCGCACCCGCAAACGCCGCGCCCGCCGCCCCAATGTATGACGAGAAGCGCGACCGCCGCCTGCGCGACGAACTGGCGCAACGCTACGAATCCGACATCGCCGGCCTGCTGCTGTATTACGGCGAAGCCACCGACCGCAAAAACGAATGGGCGCAACGGATCAAATGCGACGCACTCATGCAAACCGCCCACCTGACGCGGGTATTGAACGAGGTTTGGAATAATTTCATCCACAACGAGGAAAACCAAAGCCTTTCCGACTACGACTTCAAACAGGCCATACTCGAACTGAACCGCCTGCACTGCACGATTTCGGATGCGGCAAACGGCTGGTAAGCCCCGCACGGGCCGTCTGAATATTCAGACGGCCTATTTCAGCGCGGTCAGAATATCAGGCAGCCGCCAAACCAGCGCAATCAAACATATCCCCGCAACAATATGCCAAAACGTGCGGCGCGTTTCTTTTGGATTGATATTCATTGTTTCCATTTCACCACCACTTAATCACACTTAAAAAATAACCCGCCGCCAGCAGGAAGAATATCAGCCAAACGGCGGCGAACCGCCACGTTGAAAGTTTGTCCATTCTCTCAAGCACCCTATCAAAAATTGATGTATAATCCTCTACATTCATTAGCTTAGTTCCGTTAAGTTAATGCAAAAAACCCCGCAGGGTGGCCGCCCTGCGGGGTTTCGCCTTTTCAGACGGCCTTATCCGTCACCCAACACCACTTCGTAGTTGGCGGCGCGGACGGAGTCGTCGGCAAAGTCGGTATGGTATTTTTGCCCGTTCGGCGCGGTGGCCGCCGCGCCCGTGATGAATTTCTTTGTTAGGCCGACGGTCAAATCCGCCGCCAGCGGCGCGCCCGGTTGGTTTTGGCCGCCGCCCTGCGCCGGATTCCTGCCGCGCGATTTCGCCAGCATCCGCCACAGACTGCCCGCCGGATGCTCTGCCGCCGCACCGTTCAGGCGGCGTGATTCCACGCCCTGCGATATGACGCGGCTGCCGGCATACACGCGCCCGTAGGCAAGCGGCATCGGGCGGCCTTGCGCGGTGGTATTGCTCAAATTGGAAAACGCGCTGTTCCTGCCCGCGTCCGTGCCGGAAGACTCCTTCATTTTCGGCGGCTTGGTCAGCATCTGCGCCACACCGCCGACCACCATGCCGATACCGGCGGCCACCAGCGACGCACCGCCCGCCCAGCTGGTCATAGCGCCGACCACAATCAGCACCGCACCGACGACGGTCTGTATCAGGCCGCCGTTTTTGCCCGCACCGCGCACGCGCGGCACGATGTGCAGAATCCCCGATGCGGGACGGCGGAATGCTTCGGCAATCCCCGCTTCCGTCTGGTCTTCGCCGCCAAAGCGCACCTGATACACGCCGTTGCGGATGTGTTCGCGCAGGCCGCCGATTTGGACGAACAGGGCGTGCAAGGCTTCGGCAGGCGTTTCGGCCTGCAAATCGAAGCGGCGGCCGAAGCGGGATAAATCGCCGTAAAAACAAACCGTAATCATCATTCCATCCTATGCAGTAAATCGTTTTCCACCGCCCGCATCATGGCCGGCTCAAATTCGGGATGCCGCCAAACGCTGTGCGTGCGCTCCTGCCACCATTGGTTGTACGCCTCGCGGCGGCTCAATTGGTTGTAGGCGTGATGCAGAATTTCGCCGCCGCCCAGATACAGCGCGGCATGGTTGGCATGGCCGCCGTAGGCGGTCAGCACTACGTCGCCGCCCTCAAGGCCGTCTGAAACCCGCACAAAGCCGATGCGGGCAAGGTGTTTTTGCCAGTAGTCCGCCGCCGCGTCGGCATCCATATCGCCGCGCGGATGGTCGGGAAAATCCAGCCCCGCCAGCATAAAGGCATCACGAACCAGCGTGCCGCAATCGGCTTGGCCGTACTCAAACACGCGCCCGCGCAGGTGCGGGCAGCAGCGGAAGGCTTTCAGACGGCCTTTAGCGGCCAAAATCCACGGCAGGCCGGTTTGCACCTGCATCTGCCGGTCCGCGCCCGATAAAAACGGTTCGCCGCCCGGGTGGGAATGGACGACGGCGGCGATTTCACCGGCACGTTCCGCCGCCTTCCAGTCATCGGCGGAAATCTCAAAGGTTTCATACGGGTTTGCCGCACAATTGCGCAAAGGGAGAAATTCATACCCGCCATAATGAAAAACCAACAGCCCGCACATTTCAGACGGCGCGGATTTGTCCGCCTCATCCAATATTTCGCGCCGCACCGCCTCATGCAAAAAATCAAGGTCCATCATGATTCCACCTTGTCCGCACTCGGAAACCCGCCGAACGGCAAAGCCGCCGTCGCGCCGAAACGGGCGCGGCACCCCGTCAGCGTGCCGCTGCAAACGTCTTTTTTCGGGTCGCTTGTCGGCATATCGAATTTGTCGGCCACCGCGCGGCCGGTATAGCCGCAGCCTTCGCCGCGATACTGCCAGACGCAGGTGTTCGCCAGCATCATGCGCGCGGGCACAATCGCGCCGTCCGCTTCGGCAGGCGTGGCCAGTTCCAGCACCGCCCGTTCCGCCGTCATCTCCGACAACCGCTCTATAACGTAGCGGCAGACGATTTCTTGATTCGGATCAGCGGCAGGATTGCCCGCCGTGAAATTGGCCGCATCAAGAAACTTGGCGTAGGTCAGACGGCGAACGACTTCCACGCCTGCCAGTTGGTTGTACTGCTCTGCCGCGCCGGTTACGAAACCAAGCGCATTTGACACGCGCAAGGTAGGGCGGTTGCCCGCGCCCTGCGCCGTCATCTCGAAGCCTTCAGCCTCTATCGGATAAGGCGCATATTCCGCGCCCTTCCAAACAATGCCGCCGTTCTTTTCGTTGACTTGGTTGCAAAACCGCCAAACTTCGCCGCCGAACGGACGAAAATCAACTTCCCACAATTCAATCAACACATCCTGCTGCGCGGTGGTCAGGGCTTTAAGCATCACGCCCGATAAGGTTTTCATCCGTGCGTTCATGCCAACACCTCCTCAAATTCCGCCGACAGTTCGTACACCTTGCCGCCGCGCGGCGTTTCGCGGTATTCCGCCGCCTTGACCAACAGCCGCGGATGGCCGTCGGGCTGCCAGTAAAACGCCTCCACGCCGCGCCGCGCGTCGAGAAAGGCCTTAACCTGCTCAATCACGGCCTTCTTCCCGACCAGTCGAACCTGCCATTTCTGCATTTTCGGCCGCAGCGACAAAGGCTGCCGCTGCTCGTAACCGTCGCCCAGCTTGACCGTGCGCACGGCAAAGGTATGCGTCGCGCTGCTTTCCGACGTTACCCGCCATCTGAATGTTTCAGTCATAAAAACCTTTCGAAAACAAAAGGCCGCCTGAACATTCAGACGGCCTTCGCCGCATTGTGGCTAATGTTGCCGATGCGCCAACTGTCGGCGATTTCCGCCTTCGCAATTTGCCGCATCGCTTCGCGCATACCCGCTTCCACGCCCTGCCGCACCTGCTGTTCGGTATCGCCGCCGCCGTTTTCGACATTGACCGTCAGATTGACCGTCAGCCCGCCGGCAGGCTTCGCGCCGAACAACGCCGGGGACGGCACGCCGACCACGCCGCCGTCGGCATACCCCCGCAGGCGCAGCCGTTCCACCGCCGCTACGCCGCCGTGATTGCGGACGTCGCGCTGTGAAAACACTACCTCGCCTTTATGGACGATGCCCGCAGGCTCATACTTCCCGCCCGCGCCGGTGTAGCCGCCGGAAGCAAAACCGCCGCCTACCACCCCGCCTTCGGCGTAGCCGCCGACAGCCGCTTTCATGGCTTGGACAATAGCCATCTTAATCATCATCTTAGACAAATCCTGCAAGATGGAAACCGTCAAACTGCGGAAATCCAGCTTGCCGGTGGCGACAAATTCGGCCAGCGCATCGCCCATTTTTTCAAAGGTCTGCACGGTGGCGTTTTCCATTTGTTCGCGCACACTGCCGAAGGATTTGATGTATTCGTTCACACCGCCCTTCAAGCCCGCCCGCCAATTGTTATCGCTCTCGCGCCGCTGCTGCTGCATTCCGGCCAGGGTGTCCAAACTTTCGGCCTTGCCCTGCTCCAACATAGCCAGCACATCGGACGGCGCACCCTCCCTGCGTGCCGCCGCAATCTGCTTGTCCCACAGCCGTTGCAAAGTCAGCCGCTCGATTTCCTCCCGCGTTTTGCCGATTAAAGAAATCTCGAACAAGCGCTGGTCGGCCTCCTCCTTCTGACCGTCCAGCATAGACTTCGCCGTTTCGGCATAGCGTTCCGACACGCGGCGCAAATCCTCCTGCGCGTCGGCCTGCTCCGCCAGCGCACGCGCCGCCGCCTGCTGCTCCTGCGTCCATTCGCCGAAAGTTGGGTCAGACAACAACTTCAACTGTTCGCCGATGGCGCGGTTGCCGTTTAAAATTTCCAGCACCCGCTTCGCTTCCGCATCCGCCGCCCGCCGGTTAAAATCCTCATGCCATTTTTCATAACCCGATACCGGGATATCGACAAAATTGCGGCGCGGGTCGTCGCTGATTTCACCCTTGCCGCCCGCCAGCCAGCCCATCCGCGCCATCACTTCGGGAGCGTATTTCCTGCCGATAGGGCCGATGCGGCCCCTGTCCACATTGCCTTCGCCCGAATGATAGGCCGTCAATGCCTTACCCAAATCGCCTTTATAGCGCTGCAGCAAATCGCTCATCTTGCGCGCCGCACCGTCGGCAGACGATGCGATGCTGGCGGTATTGACCCTGTACTGCCGCGCCGTGGCCGGCATAAACTGGAATGCGCCGTGTGCACCGACCGAAGAACGGGCGTTCGGATTGCCGCGTGATTCCTGCATAGACAAAGCGGCCAGTAGGTTTTTCGGCAGGCCGTACCGTTTTTCCAAACCGGCATAATCAAACTGCGCCGCTTGAGATAACACGGTTTTATTGACGGTAAATTTTGCCTTTTTGGTTTTGGACTTGCCGCGCCCGCCCCTGTTATCGGCATAACTCTTGTCAATCCGCCGTGCGTTGCGGGCGTGCTTGTCAATAGCCGCCTTCCGTTTTTTCGGATCCGTGAGGCCGTCCAACGCCTTTTCAAGCGCCTTGTCGTTTTCCTGATGCGCACGCTGCTTCTGCTCATCGCGCGTGGCATAGCGCTCTGCAATGGCATCTTGCGCCGCCCGGCCTTCGGTCTGATTTTTGTTTTGCTGCTGCCGCTTTCCGGCGGCGGCCGCGTCGGCATTTTCCCGCGCCAGGCGCGCCTCCAGTGCCAAAACCCTGGATTCCTGCGTCAGAATTTGCGCCTGCGAAGCCGCCGGAAAAGGCGAACCGCCCATATCCGAACCATATCCCGGACGGCGCATGGCCTCCAACTGCGCCTTCGCTTCCTTCAGCAACTCTTCCGTCGTTTTTTCACGACCAAAAGACTTGATGCCGTCCCACGCGCCCGCCGCCGCATCTTTAATGCCTTTCCACGCCGATTCAATCAAGCCCAAATCGGCCACGACTTTCTGCGCCATCGCCTCCGTTTCGGCGGCATACTTGCGCTGCACCAGCTCGACCGCTTCCTGTTCGCGCCCCTGCTGCTGCAAGGCCTTCACCTGCTCGTACACATCGGCGTTCAGGGTTTTATAGGTGGCGGAAAAACGGGCGACGGCCTTCAGCGGGTCGTCGGCAATGGCGGTATATTCGGCCGCCAGCTGCTCGACGCTTTTCCCCGTTGCCTCCGACTGCAACACAATGGAACGGGCAAATGCCTCGAAATTCTCCCCCGCCACGCGGCCGGACGAAGCCAAAGCCAGCACCGCTTCGCGCGCTTCCGCATATCGGCTTGTAATATCGCCCGCATTCTGCGCCGCCGCCTGCATCCGGCCTGCCGACACCCCTGCCGCTTCACCGGAAAGGATGACCGCCCGCCTAAACGCGCGCGATTCTTCCGCGCCCTGATACAAAGCATAAGCCAGCGTGCCGGCTGCCACAGCCGCGCCGCCGAACAACAGGAGGGCAGGCGTAATCACGGACGACAAGCCCTTGAACATATTGCCGAAGCCGCCGTACATATCGCGCAACTGGCCGCCCTGCTGCAGCATAATCAGCATCGGATTCTGCCCGCCGGCAAGCTGGGTGACGATATCGGTCATCTGCGCCGGCGTCTGCCGCAGCGCATTGTTAAACTGCGCAATCGAAATGCCGCCCGCCCGAACCTTGCCGTTCACCTTGTCCAACTGCGACAAAAACGGATTCAACGCCGCCGTCGGGATGCCGCGCTGCGCGGCCAAAGCCTCGTAATACCGCCGCGTGCCGCGCTCGCCCGCCTCCTTCATCGCAATATCGCGCTGAATGGCCCTCTCCATCGACTTCAGCGACCGCTCCACGCGCTTGTCGGCCGCTTCAAAACCCGCCGCCGCCGCCGCCGCGCCGTCTGCCGCCGGCTTCATGCCCGCAGAAATCCGACGGCCGCCCTGCTCCACCGAAACCGTCAGCGAATGAATCGACTTTTTCGCCTTCGCCACGCCGGTTTCCACGCCGGACGCATCCACGCCGATGCGTATCATATTGTCAGCCATCAGCCCGCTCCCTCATTACTTCCAATGCTTCCGCCTCCATCAGGCGGATATCGTCAAACAGCCGCCGCCGTTTTTTCGCCGGTATGCCGTGAAAATCCATCACTGCCGCCAACGCGGCATAATCCAAACCCGTTGCTCCCGCCATACCGACGCGCCATTGCGTGCCCGCCGCAATAAACAGGCACACCGCGCGCCAATTGCACGGCCACACCCCGAAAAGCTGCGCATCGTCAAAATCGGCCTCTTCAAAGCCGAACGCCGACAATTCCGCCGCATCAGGCTGCTTTTCGTAAAGTGCCCGTGCGGCGGCCGTCAGTTTCCCTGACGGGCGTTAAATACTTCGTCGATATAGCCGTCCACAACGGCAAACAACGCCTGCGGATAGTTTTCCAGCAGCAATTCGATGTTTTCGCGGGTAAAGGATTCGGCCAAATCCCAACCTTCGGCGCAATCCAGCACCGTATCCGCCGTCCAGGCTTCCTTATGTTTTTCCGTAAACGCCGCCATCGCCTTGCGTCCGCGCTGCTTAAACACAAACTCCACCGCCGCAGGTTCGCCGCCCGGAACGGGGATGTACACCGTATGGCGGAAGGTTGCATCGGGTTTCAAAGTCAGTTTTGCCATGTTTCAATCTTTCAAAAAAAGAGGCCGTCTGAAACAGACGGCCAAAAGGTTGCAGGGGAATCAATAACGGGCGGCCGGGCCGGACACCGCATACGCCAAAGTTACCGCCATAATCTGATTGCGGGTCATTTCCGGTGTCTTATTCAGGCTCGGATAACCGTTGTAAACGATTTGGCCGCCGCCCTTCAGCACCAGGCGCAGCGGGGTTTTACCGCCCGCATCGCTCGCCTTCGCCGCCGCCTTGTAGCCGGGCAGAGACGGGTCGTCGGCAATCTTGACCGTAATCGACAACGCAGACTGCGTAGACGGAATCTGCTGCTCGTAGTCGTCTTCCAAAAAGCCGAAATCGACAAACTGCTGCTCGCCGCCGCTGGTGGAAAATTCGATGATTTGCGGAATCTGCGTCCAGCCGGTAATCTTCTTCACGCTGCCCTTGCCGCCGCCGGCCGGATAAACATCGACGTCGGAGGTATCCACGCCCACCAGCTTAAAGGTATCGTTGGTTTTGCCGCCGATTCGGAACACGCGCTCGTTCAGCTTGCCCCAACCGCTTTCCAACAACACAAAATCGCCGTCGTTAAACCCGTGCCCCGTTACAGTCAGCACCGCCTCAACGGCATTGCTCGCAACCGTAACCGGCTTCGCCGCATCGTAGGCGGTCGCAATATGAACGGTCGCACCGTTCGGTAGTTTTACTGCCATTTTTCATACTCCCAAATAAGGCCGTCTGAAAATCAGATACCCTGTTCAAAATAAACCCCGCTCCAGCCCTGCTGGTAATAAACGGTTGCTACTTCGCCGCCGTCCACCGATTCAATATTCAGTAAATCGGGACTCAAATCATCCAGCCCGTCAGCCCCCATATTGAAATCAGGCGATTCGGCAAACACCTGCCCGATTAAAGCCAGCATCTCTTCCGCCAGCGCATCGGCGTTTTCGTTGGCCTGCACGCAAACCAAAGTAATCAGCCGCGCCGTGTGGCGGTAGACAGGCGGATAATCCATCGTAGCCGCTTCGCTGCGGCGGCTGTCGAAATACACCACGACACACGGCAGCTGCGCTTGCGCAGGTGCAAAAGCGCGGCCGGAATAAACCCGCCGAAACCTCTGCTTCAGCAATTCCACCGCCGCCGCGCGGATTTCAGTAAGTCGGTTTGTCATGCGCAGCCCTCAATTGCACGACGACCATACCGCAACCGTCAAAATCGGTTTCCGCCACCGTGTAGCGTTTGCCGCGCACGGTAACGACCACCGACTTCACGTCTTCCGGCAGGTCGTCTTCAGTAACGATGATTTGCGGGTCGGCATTTGCAACAGCAATACCGAACCCGCCGTCCGTCATGGCTTCGCGGTCGAATATCGCATTGACCGCCTTCCCGTCAATCATCACGGTTTCGCCGAAATCGGCGGGATTGGTAAACACCCCCAACGGCTCCTTAAACACCGTTGGCACCTGTTTCACCCGAACCTTCTCCGCCGCCGCCCTGACCGCCGGTCAAATCATCGTCAATGTCGCCATCGTCGTCATCGCCGCCGTCAGTTTGCGCCGCACCATATTTCTCTTCCGACCATAGTTCCGCCCAACCTTCGAGCAAATAAGCCTGCGCCCGCTCTTCATCTACCGAATACTTCTTACCGACGAAAAAACCTTTGCCGTTATCAAAAAAACTGCGCAGCGGTGTAATCTTGATTTTTGCCATTTTTAATACTCCAAATATTTAGGCCGTCTGTTGTTCAGACGGCCTGCGGTTAAACGGTTATGCTGCCACGATGTCTTTAATGGCGGCGAAGGATTCGACATGGCGGACGGCAATATCCACATCTTGCAACGTGGTGATGCGTACCGCGCCCGTAGTAGACTTGGTGTACGGGTCAACGATCACGTCCAAAACGCCCCAATGCGCAATCATCAAATCAGCCCAGTTACCGAAAATCAGCGGGCTGCATTTGCTGGCCGCCGTGCCTTTGGTCAGGTTGGACGGAATTTGGTTTGATACCGCGCAACGGTAGCCGTTCAGCGGTGTTGCGCCGTCCTGCCAGATGTAGCCGGATACGCCGTCGGCCTTCAGCTTGGTTTTCAGCAGGCCGCGCACGCGGGCATTGGTGATGTAGGCCAAGTCGCCGATATCGGCATTGGCGGCGGCAATGGCACTTTCCAAAGCGACGATATGCCCCCATTCGGGCGCACCGCCGTTCGCACCGATTTCCACCGCGCCGATGCCGGCAGTGTTCAGGATGCCGGTCGGTTCGTTGCCGGTACCTCTGCCATTGATGGCCGCCAAATCGATACCCAGCATCATCGCTTTCAACAATTCGCTGCGGGCGAACTGTTCGGCAGACAGCGAGGATTGCAAAATGAATTTGCGGCTCAATTCGGTATTGGCGGTAACGGTTTTCGGTTTCAGGCTCATTTGTCCGAAAGTGGCGTTCGATTCGGCCGCACTGCCGTTTTCATCCACCCATTGAACGGTGTTTCCGGTCAGGTGTTTCGGAATGGTGATGTCGCCGACTAAGCCGTCCAGTACGGTGGCGCCCAACTGGGCAACGGCAAGTCGGTTGCGCAGCAGTTCGATGAACAAGTCTTCGCGGAAGTCGTTTTCGATGACGTTGCCGCCGTTTGCCGCATTGCCTTTGCTGTAAGCGCGGGCAATCAAATCAGTCGGCACAAAGAAGCCTGCCGCTGCGCGACCATGCCGTTTTTCCAACTCTTCCGACACTTCGCGCTCCAAGCCCGCTTTGTCCCATTTGCCGGTTGCGGCGGCAGACATGGCGCGGAGAAGGGAAAATTCACGCTGTTCTTTATCAGTCATGCCGATTTCACCGGCGGTAACGGTCGGCTTCGTCTGCATGTTTGCCATGATGGCGGCGCGTAATTGGGCTTCACCGCCGCCCTCTTTAATAACCTTTTCGGCTGCTTCGATACCGCCGTGGGCGGCGTAACTGCGACCAATGGCCAACAGTTCGGAAACGCGGGCGCGTTCGTTCTGCATACCGCGTTCGGCGGTGTTGTTGGTATCGGTTGCTGCGGCGGCAGGGATTGCAGCAGCGGGAGTTTCCACCGTAGTGGGAGTTTGATTTTTATCCATGTTTCGATTTCCTTTTTCAGGGGTTGGGTTTACAGGGTTTTCAATAAATGGTTCCACCGACCTGCCGACACCTACTGTCGGGTCTGCCGGGACGGTTACAAAACTGATTTCATACGGCATCCAGCGGGTAACGATGTAACGGTAGTCCTCATCGTCTGCATCGGGATTGTCCAATACCATGTCTTCCACGCGGTAGCCGACGCTGATATGGCGTAGGATGCCGTCTTGCACGTCTTGGAATTTTTCCGCCGCTTTCGCACCGTTGCCAAAACGTACCAAAGCACGGCCGCGCTTGTCGGCATCAATCCAAGCACGTTCGATGACGCCGATTTGGTCGTCCCAGCCATGATTGAACAGCACCGCGCCGCCGTCGTTCAGACGGCTTAAGTCAACAGCACCCGCCGCATGACTTAATACCTCTTCGCCGAACCAGCGTTCTACCGGCTCTTCGCTGGAAAACGCCACTTCGACCGTCCGTTTTTCAACATCAACACTTTCGCGCTGAAATACGGCAAAACGGCTCATTTGCTGCATTTGCGCCTTATCAGGCTTCATTTTCTTCATTCGGGTTATCCTCCGATTCCGGTTCTGCCGCCGATGCGGCCGGTTTTACGTCGGCAATGATTCCTTTTCCTGCCAACATCTGGTTTTCCTGTTCGATTTGGGTAATAACATCTTCAAAATCCAAACCCATTTCCGCGCAAATATCGCGGCGGGATTTGACCGCCAGCGCCACTGCCTCTTTATGCGCATTAATATCTTTCAGCGGGTCAACCCACGACCAGCGGCGCCCCTGCCAGTTGCAGGCCCTGAACTTATCCAGCTTGCCGGCAGGCAGCGATTTGCCGGACGGCATCTTGATTGCGCCCATTAGCAACGCCGCCTCAATCCAGCGATCGAATACGTCATACAAGAACGCTTCGGCAAACCAGTTTTGCAGCGACATCCAAGTATCGCGCTCCTCCAGCGTTCCGCTGCGGATGCTGGAAAAGTTCACGCCCTCAAGGTCGTTCGCTAAACTGTGATAAGCCACGTTCAAACCGCTGGCGATACCGCGCAGGCTGGCTTTGACGAATGCGTCGTAATTGGCGTGCGGGTAATCCGGGTCGAACGGCGTAAAGTCGTAACCCTGCGGCAGTTCGTGAAACGTGCCCGGCTCGACCGAATCGATTAAATCGATGCTGCCGCGCCCGTTATCGACCTCTTGCCCGTCAATCGGCGGCATGAAGTTGTCGGCGTCTTCCGTCTGTTTGAAAAAGCCCATTTTCGATGCGCCGACACGGGCGGCGATAATGGCCGCTTCCTGATAACCCGACAGGTTTTGCAGGCCGATGATGGCCGAAGCCACCCACGGAAAACCGCGCCGCTGCTCCGGACGGTCGTGCAGGAAAATATGGCTGATTTGCTCTGCCGGCACCCGTTCGCGTAAATTGCCCGTATTCGTCTGTCCGTATGATTCGCCCGGATGTGCCGTCCGCAACCAGTACGCCACAGGACGGGAATAGCTGTTTAACTCAACACCCATGCGCACGGCGTTGCGCCCGTTTTGCTGCGGAACGTTGTATCCCGTATCCAAACGGTCAATATCCAGCACCTGCAAAGCGTAGCCGTAACCGTTGTCAAATCCTGTAACATGACGAACCAACGCCTCTCCATCCCGTGCGACACTGCGCATCAACAGCCGTTGCAAGTCAGTAAACGACAACTGGCCGGTAACATCGCACACGCCGCGCCTTGCCCAGCGCGAAAACGCTTCTTCGATGGCCTTATTCGCCAAGTTATCGGGCTTGTCGGCGTTATCCAGCAAAACACGCATTTGCAGGGCGAAACCATCGCGCCCGATAACGTTGCTTTCGACCATGTTCAAAAACTTGCGCATGTAGTCGTTGTCGCGCGCAAGGCTGCGGGCGCGGGCGCGCAGGCGGTCAAGGTCTGACCGTGCCAAGGCATCCGCCGACCAGTTTTGCGGCTGCCATGAAGCCAGCGATCCGACCGGACGCGCCCCTGCAAAGCTGCGGCGGGCTGTTTTCGGGACGGCTTCCCGCCTGCCGAACAAACGCGCAAAAAAACCGCGCTTTTGCGGCGCGGCATTTGATTGTTTTGCCATAGCTCATCCTAAAATCGCGTGATGATACGGCCTGAACGGCGCGGGGAAACACCCGCCGCCGCTTCCAGCCGCGTAATTTCCTGCTGCCAGAACCGTATCTGCTTCAATAAATCGGCAAGGCTGGAAAACTCCATTTCGCGGTCTTTGATTTTGTACCGCTTGGTCATGCCCCTGCCTGCCGCATGTTCCTTGTAGGCTTTTCGAAGGCTGTTCAGAATTTCTCGCGCTTCTTCAAGCTCTACCGCATACTCATTACCGTTCATTTTCAGACGGCCTCTTTTGCATAAAATTTACTGACGCCTTCCTCGAAACGCTCTTCCACCAAGCCTTCCTCAATCAGCGTATCAATATCGCGGCGGGCAAGAATCCAGCCGCTCCACTTCTGCTTTCCATACACCTCATTGGCAACACCGGTCGATGTGCAACCCGGATGCGTCCGAATGTGTGATAGAACCTGTTCTTTTTCGTTCATGGTTAATACCGTAAAAAAGCCGTCTGAATTTCAGACGGCCTGAATCAATAATTGGTAGCGAAGTTACCGCCCTTACGCCGCCTGTTTGCCGCAAAACCGCCGCCATTGTCGGCCTTCGGTTTTTCCTGTGCCTGTTCGGCAGGTTTCGGTTCGGCAAACAGTTCCGACTGCAACAGCGCGTTTTCGTATAACGCCCATTTTGCCGACGACATGGTATGCGTGCCGACCGAGCGGGCGGCGTGCAGGGCATAGACTTCGCAGTCCAATGCCTCGTTTCGTACGCCGACTTTTTTCTGCCAAACCTTTTTGTGCTTGTTCATGCGGCTGGGTACTTTGACTTCGCTCAACAACTGGCCGCAGTAGTCGGCGCGGACATCTTTGTAAAAGTGCATCCGCCCTGCCCCGCTTCCTTCCAGATTGATGCGCGCATGCTCGTCTATCAGCAAGTCCTTCGCCCGCGATACGCCGACGCTGTATACCTGCACGCCGAATTTGTCGGCCTTGGTGTTTTTGTGCTTCAAGTCAATCGCCCGCGCCCGACTGAAAATCTCTTTATCGGGGTTGGTGCTGCCCTTGACCGCCATCACATTCACCGCTTTCACGCCGCGGCAGCCGCGCACAAAGTGATACACCGCGTCGGAGGTATTGCCGTCCGAACTGTCTATCGATACCGCCGCGATTTTCATTCCCGCGCCGGTTTCGTGCTTGTAGGCCGTCTGAAAAATCATCTCGGCCAGTTTGCGCCACACGTCGGATTTGACGTCCACCGTGTTGCCGTGGATTTCGCCCCACCAAACCAGCCAGCTTTCCTCGCCTCGCCCCCATGCGCGGATGATGACGGCCAGCCGGTCATGTTGCACGTCCACGCCCATCGTCAGAATCAGGCCGCCTCGCGGTACGGTGTTTTCGGCGTAGTCTTCGCCGCGTTCTGCCAGTTCGTCTTCCTTCACGCCGTCGTTGGTCATCTCAAACGGAATGCCGATGGACGAATTGACGAAGGCAATCATCGGCGATATATCGCCGTTGTCCGCTTCGTATTGCGCGGTCAACCATTTTTTCATCAGTTCGGAAAACACACTGCCGGGGAACGGGCTGTATAGCTCGTTCAGGTAAAAACCTGCGGTGCCGTGAAAAGGCGCGGTCGCCTGCCACCAACCGCGCCGCACATTACGGTTTTTCTGCATATCGTTCCACACCGCGCCGCAGTTCGGGCAGGTGTAATGCGCCGTTTCCGGCAGCTTTTTGCCGAAAACGGGATGGTTGCCGTTCGGGTCTTCGTCACAAGAAAGGTAATCGAAGCTCAACACATGGGCTTCGCCGCATTCGTGGCACGGCACCATGCCGACGCGCTTGTCCGACAACTCCATTTCGGCGGCGATTGTCGAGACGCCCGCAATAGTCGGCGTACCGCCTAATACGATTTTCGGGCGGCGGTAGGTTTTGGTGCGCTCCTTCGCCAGCTTGATGCTGTCGCCCTGACCGCGCAGGTTCAGGTTACAGTCGTCCGGCTCTTCCACACACACAATCGGCACCGGCGACGATTTCACACTGGCGGGGCTGTTACTGCCCACCAGCTTCAGAAAACCTCCGGGGAATTTCTTGAACAACTGCCGCTGCCCTTGCGCACGGATACGGGTATCGACTTTCTCGCGCAAGGCGGGCGTCGCTTCGACCATCGGAACGAATTTTTCGTCCATGTACTCTTTAGCCGCCCCCTCTTTCGGGAACAGAACCAGTATCGGACTGGGCTCGGTATCGATGGATTTGCCCAAAAAGTTACCCAGCACACCCGAAGTCCACGCCACTTGCGCCGACTTCTGGCAAACAACCACTTGCACGGACGGGTCGTCCAGCGCATCAAGCGGGCTGTTTTCCCATGCCAGATACGGCGTTACGTCCAAAACGTATTTGCCCGGTCGGGCGGCCTCTATGCTGGAAAGATAGCGGTACTTGTTCGCCCAGTCGCGGGTTTTAATTTTGCGCGGCGGTGCCCATTTCCGGCACGCCTGCCGCAACACCCGCGCCACCGTTTCAGCCATCCGCGCCTGCATATCCGCCATTGTCGTCTGCATCGTCTTCCGCTCCATAATTCGCCAGCTTTTCCAACGCTTTGTTTATATGCGAAGCAATAGCATCAGGATCGATTTCCACCCCCGCCGTCGCACTCAACTCTATCGCCAACTGCTCCGGCAAAGTGAGAAACTCCGTGCGCGCAGCCAAAATATGGTCAGCCCATGCACGTTCGAATAAAGCGGCTGGAGCTAATTCACCCGTGCGCTCCTTTAAATCAAGTTCTATTGCATCTGCTTTCAGCCTGTCCAGCCTGTCGCGGGGTTTTTCCTTATTCAGCCGCTCCAACTCCCGCTGCACCATCCAGCGGATAACCGCCGCACTTTCATATTCATTGGCCTGCCCTCGGTTGTCCGCATAACTGGCAACCGGCAAACCTTCCTTTTGCCATTCCGTCAGCGACCGTTCGGAAACACCAACAATTTCCGAAAGCTGCCTTTTGTTCACCAGCATAACGACCTTTACCCCTCAAAACTCACCCAACCCAAACTATTTGACCCAAATAAATCAACCTACCCAGCAAAAATAAAAAACCAAGTCCAATCAAAAACTAAATCTAATAAAACCACTCTATCAAAACCAAGTAAGGAAGCTAATACAACCTGTCGCTTAACAGAAATCGGGGCGCGAATTACCCGCGTGCCCCAAACCCTCGGAAGTACCTTAACGGGCTGTTTTTATTGCAGCAGCCAATTCGGCGGCAAAAATCTGCCGGCCTTCTGCCGCAGCGACCTCTTTAGCCGTCTCAAAATACCGCAGGCGTTTGTTGTAATCGGCCTTGCCGACATAAATTAAAAGAGCTTCGACTTTCGGTTTCGATCCGCGAGTTTTTTTCTTGCGCTTTCCCCGCCGATACAATCCGGGAACCAATTTGCCATGCGGTTTGAGTAATGCAAAATGCGTGCCTTCCGCCACCCCGCGAACCATTGCCTTGAAAGCCGATAATGTAATATTGCCGTGCCGGTCAAGCCGGACGGAATCCGACGGCACAATTTTATGGTCAGCCGGCATCAGGCCATGAGCAACGAAAAAGTTTTCCACTGCTTTTGCCCGCCGGCCGCCGCCGGTAATCTGCGCCTGCAAATATTTACCCGCACTTCGCCCGCCCGCGCCGTCTTTGAAATCGACAATAGCCAATAAATTTGATTTATCGGCATATTGCCTAATAAATAGGCTATTTAGCGTCCAAGCAATCGGATTAAAAAACACCGTCTTCATTTCCTCTTTTTCCGCCTCAATCACTCGAGCTGCCAATTTATTCAGCGCATTTTTTGCCGCAAACGGAATCTGCCTTTTGTGCAGATCATCCACTTGAGCAACCGCTGCATTTAAATCTACATCCACCCGAAACATTTAACGCCACGCAAAAAGTAAGGCCGCCTGAATTTCAGACGGCCTATTTAATGATTAAAAACGGAAAATGAAAAAGCTGCGTTAACCGCACATACAGTTAAACACAGCTTGCCATGATTTAAACAGTTTTCAGGGAAACCGTCAACAGGCTTTTAACAATTTTTTAACAGCTAAATCCGCCTTGAGATTCATCCGCGCCCGCTTAACTCTATCTTCATAAGCTGCACGACTAATACCAAACGCCCGCGCCTTTGCCTCTTGAGTCCCAATTCGACGATACTCCGCCATAATCGCCTCTTTGCGATTCGGATTCAGCCGACAAATCGCCTGATCCATCACGCTAGCTATTCCATCGCCATCAACGCCATAAGGCAGGATAGCTGCAAATTCCGTTCGCGGCGGCAGGTTGCCCGCCGCCATCAAACGGTTAAAACGACTGCAGCCGAAGCCTAAACCGTTGTCCTCTCGTTTGGCAGACCATTCCGCCCACCATTCCAAAAGCAAATCCAATTCAAATTTCATTTTCCGTGCGATTCTTTCCGGCACGGTTATACGCGCTAGCCCCGTCTGGCGGGGCTTTATTTTGCATGGATTATAACAGAAACGATATGATTTTTAAAAGAAAAAAAGCCCGAATAAATCGGGCTTTCATACTGAAAATGCTTGTTCGGAATGGTAAGTTAGGATATAATTTATTCGTCGGTTGGGAAAGAACCGACAGGTAAAACGCCAACCTGCAATCCCGCTTAAGGCACTTTCGGAAGGAATCAAAAATGAGATGGTTCATTTTTATCCTTCTCTTGGTTATTTCGGCTAACGCCTATTAACCTTTGAGAAGCGGTGGGGTGGTAGCACACCCCGCCGTTACTCAAAACTTTAAAGGAAACATCATGGCCTTGTCAAGACAGGAAATTCAAAAGCGCAGCAACGAAAAACGCGGCATCAAAAGCAAGGCGTTTTCGCTGGATGCCGACACGCTGGCATTGTTTGAACGGCTGGCCGCCCAAACAGGCAAATCGCAGGTGCAGATACTCAAAGAAGCCTTGCAGGAATACGCCGCCAAAATATCCTAGCCCGCCGCGCCCGCACAAGCCGTCTGAAAACCGCTTTCAGACGGCCTTTTTACTTTTCCCTTTAAAATCAGGATTTGTGCGTGGAAATGCCCGTTTGTGCGGGGTGCATACCAACCGCAAACCCGCATGGTTATTAGTTTGTGCGGTTTGTGCGTACTTTTTCAATATTCCATATGGAGGAAACAATAAAAAAGGGGTAAAAAGGGCAAAATATGACATGGTGTATAAAACAGACAAAATAAAAGCGCGAAGACTAAATATCGTCTTCGCGCGTATGGGATAACTACCCCGCACAAACCGCACAAACCGCACAAACTAATAACCATGCGGGTTTGCGGGCGGCGGTAGTCCGCACAAACGGTGCAAACCCCGCACAAACGGGCTAAATATTGGGCAGTTCGGCGGCAATATTGAAATCCTCTATCTGGCGGCCGTAATAATCGGCCTTGCTGACGGCAGCGGACGCATCGCGGGCGGTACAGTCCGTGTTCGGCGGCGGGTATTTGGCCCGGTTCGTTTCCGACAGCTGCGGATGCGGCACGGCGAAAAAGCGCAGCGTCCGGTTTTGCGCGCGTATTTTGACCGTGCTGCGGCAGTCGGCCAAGCGTTTGCCGATGTTGGCGTAAAAATTCTTCTGCTGCATGTGGAAGGTTTTTGTGTTGGCGCACCAAGCCTTGTACACCTGCCACAAATCGCCCGCCGCGCAGGAGATGAAGGGCAGATCGAGGTCGCCGCACCGCCAGTCGTCCAAAAAAGCCTCCCAAGAGGGCTTATTGAGATTGACCATCCGCCGTTTGATGGGCGTGGGAAGCGGTTTGCTGTGCGGCGTAAAAGGGCGGCGCACGGGCTGCCACCCGTCCTCCGTCCGTATCCTTTCGGCAGTATACATCAGCGGCAGGGCGCATAGGAAGCGGGCAAATTCTTCAATGCCGCCGTTTTCGATTTCCTCCGCCAGGGCTTCGTATTGTTCGTCGCTGTATTTGCGGTTGCACGACAAGACCATAAAACGCCTGTCGTTGCTCTCAATGGGGATGGAACGCTCGTCGTTGGAAAAGATAATGAAGGAATTGAAGTCGTTGTGCCTTTCCGCATCGCGCCCTTTGCGCTCCACCATAATCACATCCGACGTGATCATGTTTTTCAGCTTGCCGATAACGTTCAGCCGCTCGTCCGACGGGCTGATTTCCTCGAATATCGTTACCAGCGCAAACAGCAGCGCGGCATTGAAGCGCGATTCCAGCGCGTTTTGGTCGAGTTGGCGCAGGTAATCGCCGAACAGCCGCTTCACCACTTTTTCGCCGAAGGTCGATTTTCCCACCCCCTGCGTTTCGGAAATGAATACCAGCGCGGTAGCGGGCTTTTCATGAGGCCGTCTGAAACGGCAGGCCAGCCAGTTCAGCACCCATTCCGTGCAATCCGCGCTCAAATCGCCGTTGCCCGCGCACAGATGGCGGATTAGGCCGATAATGTGGCCGCATTTCGGGAAATGGCCGATCAGCTCCTCCAAAGGCATATCGGTCGGCACCTCGATATCCGGCTCTTCGGCCTTCACGGGCAGGCCGGTAAACATATTGATGTGTCTAACCTCCCCCTTTTTTTCATCCATCACCACGCCGCAGGACATGGAAGGGTCGAACACGTAGTTCTTCATCGGGCAGACCAGCCGCCCGGGCGATTTGCACCAGTCTTCGAATTCTTCGGGTATCGCGGCCTTCACGGCGGCCAGCGATACGATGCATTGCAAATGGCGGTCGAAAGCGTCCGTCGTCCCGTCCAAATAAATATAGCGGTTCAACGCATCCTTGAAATCGTCGCTGACAACGGCCATCGCCTCCAGCTTTTTCTGCTTAATCAGGATGGACGACTGCAATTCGGACAACGTCTTCCGTTCGGGGAAACGCAGCCACGCCGCCACCAGCGGCCGCGAAAACACCTTTTCCAACTGGCTGCGGCTGAAAGTCTCCCCCGTATGCAGGTTCAACGCCTTTTCCTTCAGCCCGATTTGCGCGTAGTTTTCCAGCAAATCCGACGACTGGGGCACATCCTCCGCCAACTCCGCCAAACCCGCGCCTTCCCCTCCGCCGCCGCCCGCCGCATCGGCGCGTGCATTTTCAGACGGCGCATCCTCTTCCCAAAGGCGGCGGAAAGACGGCGGCGCGAAACCTTCGGGCAGCGGCCACGCAACCGCCCAATCCAACATCTCCGCCACCGAAGCCAAAGGCTCGGTATCCTGTATCACATCCGCAATATCGTAGCCCGACGGCCAATCCCCCGGCGGCGGAACGGGCACGATTTTAACTGCGCATTCCAACTCCTCCAGCTTTTCGGCTATCCCCAGCGCGGCCTTCATGCCGGGCTGCTCCAGCCACGGCAGGTAAGGCATACCGTCCGCCGACAGCCCTTCATCCCGGCCTTGTTTCGACAGCTTTTGCCTCTGCCCGTCGCAATCGGGCCAAATCACGACTTCCCGCCCCGACAACGGCGACCAATCCGCCGTTTTCCAGCCGTTGCAGCCGCCCAGCCACGAAATCACCGCCCAATCCTTGAGATACCAATAATCCTGCGCGGCCATGCGGCATTTTTCGCCCTCGACCACCAACACGGGCGCATCGGGCTTCGCGGCCAGATCATTCAACCCAAACAACGGCGTGGGCGCGGCGGGGCGGCGGTTTGCCCACGCCTGCACGCCGTCGTCCGACTGTGCCCAGACAAAAGGCAAATCACTCTTGCCGCCCTCCTCGTCGACAAACCGCTGCACCACGCACAGCGGCCGTCCCCCGGCATCGCGGTATACCGCCCGCAAGCCTTCCGCCTTACTACCCTTGGCATATTGGTAGCACCGCGCGCCCGACAGCGTTTGCAGCCGCGCCTCGTCAAACGGCAGGATGGCCGTCCAATTGCGCCGCTCCCTGCCCGTATTCGGCGTGCCGTGCCACTCCTTCTTCTCCACGGCGGAAAAGTCCCCGATTCGCAGCCGTTCGGCCACGGCCTTCAGCGCCTCTCCCTGATTGCCGTTTGTAAAACAGTAGGCATACAGCGAAATCAAATCGCCGCCCGAATCGCTGGTGGCAAAATCCGACCACTGCCCCGTATGCGTATTGACCACGAACGATCCGAGGTGCTTATCCGCACGGGTCGGATTGAGGGCGTAAAACTCATGCCCCTTATAACGCCCGGACGGCAGCCATTCCGCCAACAGATTGTCGGCGGCGGCAAGGGCTGCGGAAGCCACGTTTTTAAAATCCAGTTTGTCCATATTCAGACGGCCTTTTTACAAAATTCAGGCATAAAAAAAGCCTGCCCCCCCCTAAACAAGGTAGGCAGGTGGAAAATCCCGATGCCGGAAAATATCGGGCGGCGCAGTTAAAAAACTCAAACAGCTTCGGCCAACTCCGGCCAAATCTCTTGCCAGTCATCCGGACGGAGGTCTTTGCGGGTAACCTCTCCATCGGTGGCGGCCTCAATCGCAGCACAACGGACTGGCGGAACGGGGCGGCGGCCTGAAGCCCAACTGCTCACATCTGGCGCATGAGCATCGATTTTTTCGGCCAGCGCTACCAGCGAACCACGCCCGCCGCGCTTTAGGTACTCATTTAAATTCATTTTTATCTCCAACGTTTTTTATAGTTTAGCGAAACGCTAAATAAAAAGCAAGCGTTTCGCGTATAGTATAAATTTAGCAAATTGCTAAAATACAGCATCAGAAAGGGAAAATTTATGAAAACTATCGAAGAAACCTACCGCCAACGCCTACAAATGCTAATTGACGAATACGGCGGACAAGGCAAATTGAGCGAAGCCATCAACAAATCAGCCTCTCAAATTAGCCAATGGCTGAATGCCTCCCCTGATTCTCGAACCGGCAAGCCGCGCTCGCTCAAGTCTGAAACAGCGCGCGAAATAGAAATTGCCACCGGCAAACCGCGCGCATGGTTTGATCAGCCGTTGGATAGCGTAATGATGTTAGGTGGTGACTATATTGTGCCGGAAGGATATATTAAATTCAGTGTGTTAAATGTTAAGGCCCAAATGGGTGTAGGAACATTAGACGATTCCCCGGTTGAGATTGTCGATTTTGTGGCCGTAGCTGAATCATGGGCAAAAACACATTTTGGCGGCGCAATATCACGCATCCACATCATTACTGGCACAGGCGATTCGATGAGTGGCACAATAGAGCCCGATGAAATCCTATTTGTAGATACTGGGATTGATTATTTTGATGGAGATGGGCTTTATGTTATCTATACTCCAGCGGGCAGAAGGGCCAAACGCCTGCAAATGACTTCGACCGGGGTTTTGCTGATAATAAGCGATAACCCCAAATACCGCGATGAAGAAGTTCGCCCGGAAGATTCGGATAATATTCATATTATTGGGAAAATAAAGGGGAGCTGGGGTTTTAAACAATTCCGATAACGCCATTTCCCTCAATAAAGGCTACCTGAAATTTCAGGTAGCCTCTTTTTTATACTTTTTGTGCAAAACGCTAAAAAATATTATCTTTTAAATCAAAACGCTATAAAATAAGCTGCGTTACGCTATTGCTTATATATTAGCGTTACGCTAATATTGATTCCATCAAAACGAAACACCAAGGAATCAACATGAAAACCTACCCGGTCATGCTGCCGCGCCACGGCGGCGAAGACGTCGAAATCGCCTCCATCGCCGAAACAGCAGATGGACGGTGCACCATCCTCCGAAACCACATTCAAACCGACAACAAAGTCGAGGCGCTGGAAATCATCCGCCAACGCTGGCCGCAAGCCTATATCGGCGAATCGGCGCGCGTACTCGACTAAAGGGGCGGGAAAATGGCAAAGATTTTTAACTGGCTCCTGTTTTCAGCATCCCTGCTCCTCATTGCGGCCTACGGCGGATGCGAGGCACAACCCGCGAACACCGCACCGCAGGCATGGAATGCTGAACAAACACAACAGGAAGTGAAAGATCGCATCGCATGGATGAAGCGCATGGATGTCGTAGAGGCTGAAGCTGCCGAAAGGGACGCGAAAGCCGCCAAAGAATTTGAAACCGCAGACCTAGCTAACTGGCATCCGCCCTACGAACCGGTGGAGTAAGGATATGGAAACACAAATCAGATGCACACGGTGCGGCAAGGAAAAGCCCGCAAGCGACTACGCCCGCAAAAACGGCAACGGAAAAATCCTAGTGAAATCCTGCAAAGCCTGCATCGAACAAAAATCCGCCCGCCGCTACGCCCTTTCGGCGCAAGCCGCAGGACTGCCCAACCACGAAACCCCGCCGATGCCCGAAATTTTGAAACCCGCCTATTGGCGGAAATATCCCTAAGCAACCAAAAGGAAACCTGAAATGGAAACCAAAGAAAAGAAAATCATCCCCGCCAGCGTGCAAATACCAAACGTAAACGGCGGCTGGCTAGATGCCGAACTCGGCGAAGCAATGAGTGAAGCCGTCCGCGCCTGCCTGGCACACGGCAAGCAGGCCGAAGTAACCCTCAAACTCAAAATCACGGCGCAAAACATCAGCCACGGCACGGTAAAAATTGCCCACGACGTAACAAGCAAACTGCCAAAAGAAAAACGCGAAGGCGGCATCGTTTTCGCCACCCCCGACGGCAACATCCAAGCCGAAGACCCGGCGCAAGGCAAATTAAACCTTAAAGCAGCCGAAAGCGAAGATAAACCGCTGCGATTCGTCAAAACCGGCGAAAAAACAGCTTAACCCCACGGCGGGGCAACCCGCCGATTAACCACCTAGAAAAGGAAATCCGCAATGGAAAACCAAAAAAACATGATTGAAACCGCACTCGCGGCCGCACAGAAACCTTTTTACGAATTTACCCCGAACGGCACGCCGCTCGTTTTCACACCTGTAGGCGAAGGCGAATGGGAAGTCAAAGCCGACACTTCACTACTGGAAAAGCCCTTGCGCAAAAAAGGAGCCTTCATCCTGCATGATACCGCAAGCCTGATTAAATTTGTTCAAAAACACAAACAGGAAGGCACACAAGTTTTCATTGATGCAGACTTTAAAACAGGCCGGATATCCGTTCGCGCCGTTATCGACGGACACACCGCCACAGAAGCAGGCTGGTGCGGATTCCACGCCCATTACAATCCAATGCTCACCCCTGCCGCCTCAAGATGGCTGGATTCAAGCGGCGAAAAAATGAATCAGGCAACCTTCGCCCATTTTTTAACCGCCCACGCCCGCCACATCGTATCGAAAAACCCCGCGAACGAAGCCGCCGCCTACCCGACTGCCGCCGAAGTGCTGGATTTTGCCCTCAATCTTGAGTACACCGAAAAAACCACCTTCAAACAAGGCTACCGCGAACAAGACGGCCGCATCAACTTCACTTTCCAAAGCGAAGATTCGGGGCAAACCGAAAAAAACCTGAAAGCCTTCGAGCGATTCGGCATCTCCTTTACCCCCTATCAAGGTGGAGATTCCTACTTTGTCGAGGCCCTGCTGAAATTCCGCATCGACAAAAACAGCGGCGCACTAAACCTATGGTACGAACTGCAACAAATTGACGCCATCATCGAACAGGCCGCCAAAGACATTGCAGACGAACTGCAAAAAGCCCTGGCCGACACGGAAATCTACTTCGGCAAATTCTAAACATCACAAAGGCCGTCTGAACATACAGACGGCCAACCCAAAAAACGGCACGCCATGAATACCTGCCTAAACTGCCGCCACTGGCAAACCACAAAAATAGGGAAAAGCGGAGAACCGGAACCCGCGCCACTCCTGCAACACAAACTGGCCGCCTGCACACACGGCGAAAACTGGCACTACCTGCCGGCACGCCACACATGCCCCAAACACCAAGCCATCAGCCAACCGGCACTACAACGGCGGGAAGACAAAATCGCCGAACTGCAAAAAGGAAACCGATCATGACACACACCCCTGCACTCGACACCGGCTTCATGCTTGCCCTGCGCTACCGTAACCCTGTCATCACACTAGAAACCGCCTGCGCCGATTTCATGCCACACCTAAGCATAGACATCGCCCGCCGCCGCGCCAAAGTGCAGACCCTACCCTTCCCCGTCTTTCAAGCCGACAAATCACAAAAAACCACCTATTTCGTCAATGTTGCCGATATCGCCGCATGGTTGGAATCTATCCGTGAAGAAGCATCGGAAACATGGACAAAAATGAACAATATGGAATAAGGATGATGCTAAACAAAGCCATCCTAATCGGCCGCTTAGGCCGCGACCCCGAAGTGCGCTACATGCCCAACAGCGAGGCCGTCTGAAAATGCGCTACGGCAGCCTGTGTAGCGGCATAGAAGCCGCATCCGTGGCGTGGGAACCGTTGGGTTGGCAGCCCGCATGGTTCGCCGAAATCGAGCCGTTCCCCTGCGCCGTCCTATCCCATCATTGGCCGCACATCCCCAACCACGGCGACATGACCCTGCTTGTCGGTAAAATCCTCTCCGGCGCGGTGGAAGCGCCCGACATCCTTGTCGGCGGCACGCCCTGCCAGGCCTTTTCTGTGGCCGGGTTGCGCGGCAGTTTGGGCGACGAGCGAGGCAATTTAACCTTAGTCTTGATTAGGATATTAGATGCAATTGACTTTATTCGCGCCCGAAACGGGCAGCCGCCCTGCATCCTCGTTTGGGAAAACGTGCCGGGCGTACTCAGCACCAAAGACAACGCCTTCGGATGTTTTTTGGGTGGACTGGCCGGAGAAGATATGCCGCTCGTCCTGGCAGGGCAGAGATGGACGAACGCAGGTTATGTGCTTGGACACAAACGCCGCATCGCGTGGCGTATCCTTGACGCGCAATATTTCGGAGTCCCCCAACGCCGCCGCCGCGTCTTCCTTGTCGCAAGTGCTGGAAGCGAAGACCCCGCAGAAATACTTTTTGAGCGGCAAAGCCAAGCGGGGAATACTATTGAGGGCGCAACGCAGGGGGAAAACCCTACCGCCTTTATTGAAAGCAGCTTTGGAACTTACAGACAGTCCGAAATCGGAGGGACGGTAAAAGCGAGCGGAGGCGCACTGCAAGGCGGCAGCGAAACCCTGATTGTCGTGCACGGCAACATTATTGACAAAAACCCGGAAGGCACGAGCGGATGCGCGGGGCTGGGCATATCAAGCGACGGCACGGCCTATACATTAACCGCCCGTGACCGCCACGCCGTTTCAGACGGCCTGCAGGTACGCAGATTCTCGCCGATCGAATGCGAAAGGCTGCAAGGCTTCTCCGACAACTACACGCTAATCCCGTGGCGCGGCAAACCCGCCGCCGACTGCCCGGACGGTTCGCGCTACAAAGCAATCGGCAACAGCATGGCCGTGCCAGTGATGCGCTGGATAGGCCAGCGCATCCGGCAATTAATCCCAAGCAATCCAAATTAAGGAGCAATCATGATCCAAACATTCCAGCAAATCCGCGAATGGGCAGAAGCCCGCAACCTTATCGTAGGCAGCGACAGTTTCCGACAGCTCGCGAAACTCGTAGAAGAGACAGGTGAACTGGCCGCTGATATTTCCCGTGGCCGCCAGCGCACCAAGATAGCCGACAGCATCGGTGATTGTGTAGTCGTGCTGACTATCCTGGCCGCACAGAACGGCTTGCAGATAGAAGATTGCATCGCCCAAGCCTATGACGAAATCAAAGACCGGCGGGGCGTAATGAAAGATGGCGTGTTTGTGAAAGAGGAAGATGTGTGATGACACCCGAAAGAATCGAACAAGAGCGCCTGGCGTTTGAGGCGTGGATGGCCGAGCTATATCCAACCAATCCGCAGACGGAACGAGTAGGCGACGAATACAGCCGCCTCGGCACGCAGTACAAATGGGAAGGCTGGCAAGCCAAAGCCGCCCAACCCGAATGGATAAGCGTGGAGGACAGGCTACCTGAAATAGGCACAAGGGTGCTGTTATGCGGTAGATACGAAGGTAAAGGCATTATCGCCTATTGCGCTATTGGTTATTTTGACGGCAAAACGTACCGCGAACACTGGGGCGCGGATATTAACGCTACGGCGGCAATAACCCACTGGCAACCGCTTCCCGCTCCGCCTGAAGGAGATTGAAAAGCACAAACAGGCTGCAAACGCAGCCTGTTTTTTGTTGCAAAATCGGATACTTTTACAAAAAAATTAAAGGAAACACTTGACCTTTATTATAGGTTATCCTATAATTATTCCAACGATTAGGAATAAAGAAATCCCGCTGCGGGAACAGCGGGAAATCCGAAAAAGAAAGGAGGTGATGAAGATGATAAGATTCCTAATCTTGGTGGTTTTACTAGTAATCAGCTACCCAGCCTACTAATAAAACTGTGTGATTAACCAAAGGGCGGCGGCAACGCCGCCCATTCCCAACCACCTTTCTGCAATCACTTTACCCGAAAGAAAAAACCATGTCAAACGCCAACACCAAACACAGCAAAGCCCTACGAAAAGCAACAACCGCTAAATGGCAACGCGAAAAACTCGAACGCGGAGAACTTGCCCAAATCCTTATTCGTGCAGACGCAGAAACAATCAACAATTTCAAAGCAATACTAGAAGAAATCGGTGGAAGCCGCCCAGAAGCTCTACGCAAACTATACCAATTTTACCAAGCAAAAAAATAACAGTGCTATTGTGCCATATTTGCACCATTTCATACATATAAATTATAAGTAATTGATATTTTTTATTTTATTTTAAATATCAATCCCATCGAGCATGGGAGCCACGGATAGGCGGCGAGAACCAATATAATCAGCATCTTGTATGTTTTTATTTGTTTTTTCTTGGTTTTTTGTTTGTAACATTTTCGGTTATTTCGTATTATTTTTGCTTATTTCCGCTTTTCTATTGTACCATAATTGCACCTTTTTTCTGATTTTGAGAGATGGTGCAAATGGGCACGATTACAAAGCGCACAAATCCCAGCGGGGCGGTTGTTTGGCGAGCACAAATCCGCATCAACAAGGCAGACATGCCGACATATAGCGAGTCTAAAACATTTAGTAAAAAATCACTAGCAACAGAATGGCTGAAACGCCGCGAAGCGGAAATTGAAGCAAATCCGGATTTGATATTAGGCATAAACAAAAAGAGAATGCCGACACTAAAGGCGGCAATTGAAAGCTATTTATCGGAATTGCCGCAAATAGGCAGAAGTAAAAAGCAAGGGCTTTTACTTTTACGCAATTTTGATATTGCCAAACTACCACTGGATAAAATCACGCGCGACCGCGTGGCGGAATATGCGCGCCAACGACGCGCTGGCGTAGCAAAAATCGGGCTGGCAGCGGTACAACCGGCAACGGTTTTACAAGACATCCAATACATGCGGGTTATTATCAAACATGCGTTTTACGTTTGGAATTTAAAGGTTAGCTGGCAGGAAATCGAATTTGCGCTTGAAGGGCTGCAGCGCGGGCGGATCGTCAGCCGCCCAACAATACGGAACCGTCTGCCGACAGGCGAGGAGTTGCAACTGCTGACCAACCATTTCTACAAGATGTACGCTATTGTGAAAAGCACCGTCATTCCGATGCACCTGATTATGTGGCTGGCGATTTATACCTGCCGCCGCCAAGACGAAATTTGCCGTATGATGCTGTCCAATTACGACAAAAGGCACGAAGAATGGATGATTCAAGACATCAAACACCCGGACGGCAGCAGAGGGAATAATAAATCGTTTGCTGTCAGCAAAAATGCACAGGAAATTATCAAAGAATTGCTGCAAGATTCGGTGCAGCAGGGGATGGCAAAACTAGAAGGCAGAAAAGGAAGCCTTGTGCCGCTGAAAGCCACCAGCATCAGTGCGCAGTTTACCCGCGCCTGCTGTGTTTTGGATATTCATGATTTGCGGTTTCACGACTTGCGGCACGAAGGCGCAACACGGTTGGCTGAAGATGGTGCAACCATCCCGCAAATGCAACGGGTAACGTTGCACGACAGCTGGAGCAGTCTGCAACGCTACGTCAACCTACGCCGCCGCGGCGAACGGCTCGAATTTGCCGAAGCCATCAAAGTTGCCCGCGACTTATTTAAAGATTGCTGATTCAGTCTGTAGGCTGCTTAAACTGTTTGGACACCGCGCCGCCATACGCCTGCCATTCCCTCAAATCGGCGGCCTGACTGTCGGCTGTTTCTGCCAGTCCCGCATATTCCGCAGCGCATTTTCCGAGTAGCTCCCAGCCTTCGGCACTTTCCGCGCCATCAGGTGCGGCGGCGGTTGCAGCGGTTGCGGGCAGGTCTCGGCGGCCACTTTGCCGGGTGGCGTGTTGGCGCAGGCGGTCAAGCTCAAGGCGCATAGCACCAATAGATTTTTCAGCATCTTGTCTTTCCTTTTCCAGTTCGGTTTGCCTTTCGGCCAGTTCGGCGGCGGCGCGGCGTTCTTTCTCACGCGCGGCAGCCGCCTGTTTGTTGGCGGCTTCGGCCAGCGCAAGGCTGATTTCGGCGGCTTTGTCCGCCTGCCCGCGCCGGTATTGCGCGCTGCGGTCATGCTGCCATGCGGCAAACAACAGGCTGATCACCGCCAGCGCGGCGAGGAGTTTCCAGTAATTCAATTTACTCATACTTTTTCAGCATTTCCCGATAATTTTTGATTTCGCGCCCGGTAAACTCAAAAGCCGCCAAGTCTGCTTTTTCGCCAGCTTCGCGGCTTTTGGCTTCCCATTCGGCAATCATGCGCTCGCAAAATTCCCGATAGCCCATGCTACGCCTCGCTTACGCCTGCCGCCGCCGTGGCGGTGGTAACGGGCAGGTTGTAGCGTTCGGGCGACGGCATCGAAGGGACGGGCTTGCCGTCGACTAATTTAGACGGCCAGTAGCAGCCGTCAATATCCGCAGCATTAAAAGGCACGACGGACACGGCATTACCCTGATTGCCGCCCAAGCCCAAGATGCGCCCCTGTTTGTCTTTGCCGACCACAAAAAACACATGGCCGCCGCCCTTGCGCGATTTGACGGCGATGCAGCCGTAAGCGGGTTTAGACAACTTGGTCAGTCCTGCTTCTGCCCACGCCTTCGCGCGGTACCAGTCTTTGATGACGGCGCGTCCGCCCTTGCCCAGGCAATAGCCGACAAACAGGCCGCACCACGGCGTTTCGTCTTCAAAATACCAAGACTTCGCCGCACCGGGGGAATTCCCCATTTCCTTCAGCCATTCGACAATCTTCGGGTTATGCTTCGCGCCGACGATTTCTTTCAGGCCGATGTGCTTCTTGGCTTCCGCCATCCATGGTAATTCAGTCATTTCTTTATCCTCCAAAGTGTTACCAATCTTTCGCGTCCCGATGGCGCAGCCGCCATGTCTGCGCCATGAAGTAGGATGCGATGCCTACGTTTAAAAAAACCTCGTGCGGGTTGCGCGTCTGCCCCGACAGGTTGGATGCGGCCA
>NZ_JBKGTW010000019.1:0-37848 GCF_046546535.1 Neisseria sp. WLZKY-1 | reverse complement strand
TGATTATTTTGCCGAAAACGGTACCACCGAAAACGGTATCCAAACGGCTTGATTTGAGTTTTGGTATTTTTGCCCGACGGGGTGAAAAATACAGTTGCTACGCATTTACCACACTCGGTTTTGCATCATCGGCGTGCTTGTTTCAGCAAAAGGCCATCTGAAAGCGTTTTTTGGGTTTTCAGACGGCCTTTACCATCGCGGAAATCAAGCCGTTTGCGCCAGCCATTCATCTGCCACGCGCGCCACGGCGCTTTCCGCCTCCGCCAGCGACTGCTGCAAACGCTCACCACCGAATTCGTCGTATTCCGCCGCAATGCTTTGCACGTCGGTAATGCCGATGTAGGCGAAGGCGGTGCGCACCGAGGCTTCGACGTGGTTGGCGTAATCCGCCTGGCCGCTGTCGTAGCCGTAGTCGCCGCGGGCGGAGACAATCAGCAGACGTTTATCTGCGTCCGCCAGCATCGGCCAGTAGGGTTTGCCCGCGCGGCTGCGGTCGAAGCCGAAGGTGCGGCCGACGCGCACGATATTGTCGATATAGGCTTTGAACTGGGCGGGCGGCGCGAAGTTATACATCGGTACGCCGGCCACGATGATGTCGGCAGCGATGAGTTCGTCCACCAGCGCGTCGCTTTCGCGCAGCACTTCGTTCATCCACGGCTCGCGCGCTTCGGGCGGGGTGAATGCAGCGTGTATCCAGCGGCCGCTCACCGGCGCAGGCGGGTTTTGCCCGACGTCGCGGTAAACAATGCGGCTGTCGGGGCGCGCCTGGCGCCAGCGTTCGACGAAGCGCGCGCTCAGGCGGCGGGTGTGCGAACCGTAGGCGTCTTCGCCGGAAATGCCGCTGCGGGCGCTGGAATCAATGTGTAAAATCGTGGTCATTCGCTGTCTCCTAATCAATGAGGCGGCGATTTTGCCGCTTGGCAAATGCCGCGAAAAATGGTGTTTTTGCAGCCGATAAACGCGATTTTTTCATCCATAGTGAGCCCAAATGAAAAATCTACGGCGTTGCTGCGCCTTAGCTCGAAGAGGGCGGTTTTCTACGGCATTAAAAATGCCAAGAAAACCTGCCCCGTACTGCCTGTACTGTCTGCGGCTTGCTGTCTTGTATCTTTTTCATTTTGACTCACTATATCTATGCCTGTGAACCACATTCCTTTTTCCCTCGGTGCGCTGCATGCCTTTGAAGCTGCGGCGCGGCTGGGCAGTTTCAAAGCCGCCGCTGCCGAACTTTCGCTGAGCGCCACCGCCATCAGCCACCGCATCCGCACGCTGGAAGCACAGTTGGGCAAAGCGCTGTTCGAGCGCCGCACCCGCGCCGTGGTGCTGACCGTCGAGGGGCGGGTGCTTGCCGAAGCCGTCAGCAGCGGTTTTGCCGCCATCGCCCAAGCCGCCGAACGCATCCGCCGCCCCGAGCGTAGGCGCGTGGTGCTGGCGCTCACGCCCGAGTTCGCCGCCCGCTGGCTGGTGCCGCGCCTTGCCGCTTTTCAGGCTGCCTGCCCCGATGTCGAGCTGCACATCCGCACCGATTACCGCCCCACCGATCTCGCGGCGGGCGAAGCCGATTTGGCGGTGCGCTACGGTGGCGGCACGGCGCCCGGCATCGAAGCGGTGCCGCTGTTTGACGAATCGTTTACCGCCGCAGCCGCTCCCGCGCTGGCCGTCAAGCTGCCCGCCAAACCGCAAAACTGGCCGCTGCTGCATCTGGACTGGCACAAACCGCAGGGCGCCGCCGACTGGACGGCTTGGGCGCAGGCGGCAGGCGTTCCGCCGCATACCATGCAGGGCGGCACCCGCTATTCCGACGCCGGCCATCTGATTCAGGCTGCCCTGGCCGGACAAGGCGTCGCCCTGCTCGGCCGCAGCCTGCTGGCCGAAGAATTCCGCCTCGGCCTGCTGCAAAGCGTGTCGGATATTATCCTGCCCGGCCAACCCTATTATCTGTGCCGCACCGCCGGCGTTGTGCTGTCGCCCGCGGTGCGTGCGGTGGTGGGGTGGTGGGGTGGTTGTCGCAAACGGCCGACAATGACTGCGGCACGCTTTTGCCGTAATGCCGCAGCGGTTTTCAATCAAAAGGCCGTCTGAAAGCTGCTGCGGGCTTTCAGACGGCCTGATCGTTGTTCTGCATGGGAATGCCGCCAAGACAAACAAGAACGGCATACGGCAATTTCCGATAAATGTTGTGCTATGAATGACACGATTAGAAGGTGTCAGACAAAAAAATAACCGCTGAAAAGCGGTTATTGGTGGCAGAGGCTCTATCGAAATCAGAGATTATACACATGATTTATATAAATAATTTTTTCATCAAATTATAAAATACCCCCAAAAATACCCCCATTTTGCAAAGGTCAGGCGGTTTTTGGGGTGGTTTGTTGTTTTTTTGACTATCCCTCCGTATCCCGATTCATCCCGCCGTATGCGTTCCCTGTATGGCGGGATTTTTTCACGGTCGGCATGGCTTGGCAACGGCGTGGGCGGTTTTTCTGTTCTATCAGGGTGTGGCGGGGTGGTCTGCGGTCAAATAGGCAGGCAAGGGGAGGCAGTCAGGCGGGCGGCAAAAAAAGCGTATAAATATAAAAAATGTGTTGTTACCGTTGTTACCGTTGTTACCGTTGTTACCGCGCTGTTAGTTACTGATTTGTATATGTAAAAAGGTAACAACATATGACAAATGACGTTGTTACCGTGTTGTTACCTCTGTCAGTTATGCTTTCAAGTTATTGATTATAAAGCGGTAACAACACGGTAACAACAAAGGTAACAACATAAAAACGGCCTTTCAGGGTCATTTTATTCAATATATTCAGTAATTAGCACGGTTGGGTAACAACGGTAACAACACTTTTCGCATTTTCTCGCGCGTATAGCGTTTTTGAAATTCAACAATCGGCGCATTTTTCGCCTGATTGTTTCCTGTTTGTTGATGATTGGGCGGGCGGGTTTGGCCGCCTGAATAAAGTAGGTTTTTGTTAACCTCGCAAAAAAGCCGCCTTGTTTGGCGGCTGGTGTTTTTTTTGGCTGCTCCTCTTTGGGCATTATCTTGAATTTGGCGGAGCGGTTTTCTTGAATGGTGGCAAAAAGCCGCCTTTGCGGCGGCTTGGTGTTTGAGGCAAATCGGCGGCTGCCCGTGCGGGCTGCCTACATGATGGCTTCAATGCCTTTGTTTTTTACCAGTGTCAGCAGCTTCAAGGCCGCGCCGCTGGGTTTTTTTATGCCCCGCTCCCAATCGGAAACTTGGTTTTTCCCTACGTTCAAATGGATGGCAAAGGCGGCCTGTGTCAGGTCTTCATGTTCGCGGATGGCGCGGATTTGTTCGCCTGTCAGCGGCTCGGCTTTGGTTAGGCATGATTTGTCAAAACGCTTCATTTCCGTATCGCTGATTACGCCCGCTTGGTGCAGGCCTTGCGCGGTGTCATGTATGGCGGCGAAAACTTCGCTTTTGTATTTCATGGTTATATCTCCGTCAGTGTGCTGTTTTCAATAGCTGCCGCTATTTGCGTATCGGTCATTGCAAGCATGATTTCGGCGGCGGCCTTTAATTCGGTCAGTTCTTCGCGGCTGATGTTTGCGCGGTCGTTTTTGGCAAATACCAGCATGAAGAAGGCTTTGTCGCCCTTTCTGAAAATAATCAGACTCCGGTAGCCGCTGCTTCTGCCCTGTCCTTTTCGGGCTATGCGCTGCTTGATAACGCCGCCGCCTAAATCGGCGTCTATCAGGCCGTTATCTGCCCTTTCGGCGGCTTCGCGCAAGTCTGCGTCTGTAATTCCTTGTTTGGCGGCAAATCGGGTTATGTATCTGTTTTTGAATATCCGCATGCTGTTCTTTCTGTAATGCTGGGCATTATATCGGCGTTGCCTGTTGCCGTCTAATCCGATGCATTGCTGTGTATGCGGTCGGCAATAAAAAACACCGGCGGCGGGGCTGGTGTTTGGGTTTTTCGGAGTGCTTTAAAAAGGCTTTCAGACGGCCTTTACTCTTGTCCGTCCGTTTCGGGCGGCTCTGCTCCTTGAAAGACGTAAAAGCGGCCTTTGTTTTTGCGCTGGAACTTCCAGCCCCTACCGTTTTCGGGGCGTATTAACCAGCCTGATTTATGTAGCACTATGCAGGCCTTGAATATGTCCGCGCCGTTTAGGATTTCGTCGGCCAGCACGGGCGGGATTATCCAAAACTCATCTATGCCTGCGGCGTTTAGTGCCGCATCGGGGTTTGGCCGTCTGTAACCTGCGTGATTGCGGTCGGTGTATGGGTCGTTCCATTGGGCAAAGCGGGGGGAATCGGCAAAGCGGTTCATGAAGTCGGCCATGCGTTTGATTATCTCGTTGTCTTCGTATTTGCCCGTGCCGTTGACGGCCAGCCAGTCGTCAAAACACTGTTTGATTCCCGCCGTGCCGATACCTGCGGGCAGGCCTGTAATGTCGGCGGCCAGCTCCAACGCGGCGGCGGCCAGGGCGAAGCGGCGGGCGATGCGGTAGGCTTGGCCGTTCAGTTCGGGCAGGGTGGCAAGAAAGGCGGCAAAGGCGGCGCGGATGGTGTCGGCGGACAGGGTTTGCAGTTTGGCCGCCCATGCGCGGATTGCCGTGCCGTGGTATTGCTGGGCGGCGGCTTTGAGGTGGTCGGACAAGGCCGCGCCGTTGGGAAAGCCGTGCAGGTTCTCGTAAATGCCGTGCAGTGTGGCGGCGGGGATGCTCGGCAGGCGCACGTTTTGCCCTGCCTCCCATGTTTCGCCCGCCCGCTCCATGTAGTTTTTTAGGGCGTATTCTCCCGTTGAAAACAGCAGTACGCGCCATTCCTGCCCTTCCCTGTTGCCGCCGTCTTTCGCGCCCTGTGTTTTGGATTTGCCGTTGATAACGGAATAGGCGGTTTTGCTGACGGTTCGCGGGTGGGCTTCGCCGATTTCGTCCAACACCAGCAGGCCGTCGTTGCGGGCAAGGGCTAGGTTGGAAAAGCCCAAATCCGTGCCGCGCCATGCGGCTTTGAGGGCGTTAGGGCTGCCGTAGACGGACAGGCCGACAAGGGCGGCGGTGGTTTTGCCGTCGGATGAATCGCCGTAGATGTGGAAGCCGCCGTTTTGCTCGTCCAAAAGGTGCAGAAGCGGGGCGGCCAGTGCCGTGCCGATTGCCAGCAGCAGGCGGCTGTTGCCTGCGGCGTAGCGGGCAATATGCTGTTGCCAGTCTTGCAGCGTGCCGCTTTGGGTGTAGGCAGGGGCTTGGCTGGTGTCGCCGTTGTAGATGACGCGGGAGGCTTTAAGGCCGTCTGAAAGGATTTCGCCGCTGGGCAGGATGTACGCGCCGCTCTGCCAGCCTGCTTTGCTGGTGACGGTGTAAGGGGTGGTTTTGCCGTCGGTTTGCAGGTAGTCGGCCAGCAGTTCGCGCTTGCGCCGCCCGCTCATGACGGTCAGGCCGTAGCCTTGCAGGCGCTGCCAACATGGGGGCGTGCCGATGTCGGCCATTGCCAGCGCGGCGGTTTTGCTTTGGCGGGTCAGGGCGTCGCGCCAGCGGATTACGCGGTAGTGGCCGCCGTTGGCGTCGATGCCGCGCCCTATCAGTTCGAGGCCGTCTGAAAGGCGCAGGGGCGGCTTTTCGATAATGCGGCCATCTTTGTCGGTTTCGGTGTGGATGTAGTAAACGCCGCTGCTTTTGCACTCGAAGTAGGGGCGGGCGGCCACGGGTTCAAAGTCGGCGGCGGGGTCGTTTGCTGCTTTCATTGTCGTTTCCTTTCATGGGTGTAGGCATATGCCTACGCCTTGTTTCTCTCGTTCCAAACGTCCAGCGCGTCGGATTCAGGGTTTTCAGGCTGCCATACGCCGCCGCCTATGCCTGCGCGGGCGGCGCGGCGGGTCAGGGCTTCGGCGGCTTTCTTGCCTGTTTGGCTGTGGTCGTTGTCGGCGGCAATCAGCAGGGTTTGCGTTTCAGACGGCCATTGCAGGGATTGCAGGCCGTGGGCGGACAGGGCGGCGATGGCGGGGATGCCGAAAAGCTGCCATGCGGCCAGGGCGGTTTCTATGCCTTCGGCGGCGATGATGCGGCCTTGCGCGTCGGGGCTGCCCAAATGCACGGCTGCGCCTGTAAACGCTCCCGCGTATCGGGTGGCCATTTTCTTGGCGGGCAGGGCTTCGCCGGTATCGGGATGGATGCCCGCAAACTTGCAGAATCCGCCGCGCCCGTCGGCTTGAAGATAGGTTTTATGCAGCCCTTGCAGTGTGCCGTCAGGGGTACGGACAGCGGCCAGCAGGGCGGGAAAGCTGCCGATTCGTTCAGGCTTGCCGCCGCGCTGTGTCCAGTAGGGCAGGGCGGGATGGCAACGCAAATCGGCGCATTGCATGAAAAGGCCGTCTGAAAGGCCGCGCCCTTTGAGGTACAGGGCGGCGGGGCTGTCGGCCAAGGGGGCGGCGGCGTCGAACAGGGCGGCCAGTTCGGGCAGTTTGTCCCGTTCGGCTTTCGGTGCGGCGGCGGGGGCGATGCGCGGGGCGGGGCGGTTTTCAGACGGCCTTGCCATGCCAAGCAGGGCGGAAACCTGATTTACAGATTCCGTAAAGCTGTAACCAAACACCAGCATAATCAGGTCAAAGCCGCTGCCGCTGCCGCATTGGTTGCAGATGTAGCCGCCGCTCTCTTGGTGGTTGGTGTAGCGGTAGCGGTTGCGCCCGCCGCAGTTTGGGCAGGGTTGATGCTTGCGGGTATTCAGCAGCTCTTGCGGGATGCCTAGCGCGGCATGGATGGCAGGCCAGCGGCCTTGCGCGGCGGCTTTGAGGTCGGACAGGTCAAAGGGTTTCATGCGCTTCGCTCCTTTCGGGTGGTTCTCCCAATGTGTCCCAATCGGGCGGAAACAGTGCCAACAGCAAATCGGTTTCCGTTGCGTCGGCGGGCAGGGCTTCGATTTGTGCCGTTACCCATTCCTGTATGCGGGCTTCGTTTTTGCCGCTCATTGCGTTCTCCTTTCGGGGGTTTATGGCAGGATGCCCATGCTTTCGGGGCTTGCGCCCTGAAAGAAAAAGCGCGGCAGGGTTTGGCTGATACGGCTTTCCTGTACGGGGTTTTTTGCGGCGTAGAGGTCAATGGCGGCCTGCGCCTGTTCGGGGGTGGGGTATGCGCCAAGCGTTGCCCAAACGTGTGTGAAGGCTTCGCCCGCGCGGGCTTTGGGGTTGGGGATGGATACGACGGCGATAAACATTGTTTTGCCTTTCTCCCCGTACAACGGGCGCAATAAGGGCTTTGTGTGCGCTTTTGGCGGGGTTTGGGGGGTGGGAAAGGGGTAGATATACCCCGCGCCGCAAAAGGCCGTCTGAAAGCCTGTGCGGGGCGGGAATGGGGGATTAGCAGCCTTGTTCGGCGGCAACGTTGCAAATTTCGTCTGCTAACCGCTGCCCGCAAATGTTGTCGGCGTCTTCGGCAAGGCATCCAAGCATGGTGATATTGCTCCATGTGCCTTTGCCGCCGTTTTGCTCGCAGGTTTTGAGGTTGTCCGCGATAACGGACGCATGAAAGGCGAAGTTGCCAAGGCGCAAAAGGGCGTCGGAAATTTGGCAGTAAAGCTCGTGCGGGATGGTGATGGTTTTTTCGGGGGATTGGATAGAAGTTTTCATGTTTACGCCTCCCCTGCTTCGGCACGGCAAAGGGCTGTGCAGATGTCCCGCGCGCCGATGGCGTCGGCGTCCTCTGCCAAGCCGTCCAACATAGTCAGTTGCGCTTTAATCAGGGGGGCGCAGTCGTCGGGCAACAGGCTGAAAACAGTGGCCTTGATGGTTTGGACGTTTTGCACAAAGGCGGCAAGTTCGTTCAGGCCGTCGGCAATTTGGCAATACAGGCTGAAAGAAATGGGGAAAGACGGGTTTTGCGCGTCGGCGCGGGTGGGGTTTGCCATGATTTGGCCTCCGTGATTTTTTGAGAGTTTGAGAATCCCCAAATTGGGGGCGGTGCTCTCTCTGGTATCACGACACCAGCCTGCGCCTTACGGTTGGCAGACACCGCCATAGCTTGACGGCTGCGCCTGATAAAGTTTTCAGACGGCCTGAAAGATATAGGCGTGAAAAATCGGCGTTTCACCCTGCCGATTCGGGCGTGATTTTTTGGAGAGAGAGGCCGTGATTCTGCAATCTCTGCGGGGGGGTTGTCAAGTTCAGACGGACTTTTCCAGCACTTCGCCGAAAGGTTCGATAATTTCGGCCAGCGCGGCGGCGTGCTGCGGGAAATGCTCCGTTGTAAAGACGGTCAGCAGTTGCAGGGTATGCACGGACTGCGCCAGGGCGGAAGCCTGCGGCATCATCCGCTTGTTGGCGGCTACGGTTTTGGTCAGCGCGTCGGCCAGCGTCGCCAGCACTTCGGCGCGCTTGGTTGCCGGTGTCTGTGTATCGGCGTACAGCTCTTCCGCCGTCTGCGCGTAAATATTCGTCATGCGGCGGACGATGTCTTGCGTGACGGTTTCCACGTCTTCCAAAGCGCGGGCTGCCCGCAGTCTGTTCCAGTCGTCGCCCGCCGCTTTGGCCTCGGCCTTCCATGCGTAGGCGGTTCGCAGGCATATCCCGCAGTCTGCCGCCGCCGTTTCCATGTTTGCGCCGTTGACGTAGGCACTGCGCAGTGCTTGGCGTGTCGTTTCGTGATGCATGGTTTGTCCTTTCATTCGTTGCGCTTGAGGATGTTGAAGATTGCCCTCTGGCTCAATCCGTAGCGGCGGGCAAGGGCGGCGGGGGTCATACCCATGCCCGAACCTTCCGCCATATCGTAGGCGGCGCGGATTTCGCGGTTGCGCAGCACTTCCCGCGCCTTGCGGCATGCCGGTATGGCAATGCCGCGCTGTTGTCCGTAGGCGGCGGCAAGGCGCAGGGCGGCGGCTTCACCGACAAGGGCGGCAAGACGGGCGTTACACCGCCTGCCTTGTACCGTTGCGCCTTTGGCAACGGGGTATTGTTCCCCGCCATGCTCGGACACCAGCAGCAGGGCGGTTTGCGTACCGGCCACGGTTTCCAGTTGCAGAAAGGTATCGGGCAGGTAGGGGCGGACAGTCGGCAGGTTTTCGGGTGTGAGTTTGGGCAGTTTCATGTTTTCCAATCCGAAAAGGTTAGGGGGTGGTTGCTGATTTGAATCGCCATGTTATTGCTTGAAAACGGTATTTCACGCAATAAAACGGCAAGAATTGCAGTTATGCCAGCGTATAAACACCGCGCTTGACGGTTTTGCCGTGCTTGTTCTCATGGGCGGACATGGTGCAGACAACGGGGAAGCCCGCCGCCCTGATTTCGTGGATGCGCGTGGTAAAGGCCATAATGCCCATCTGCGCGGCCTGATAGTGGGTGAGGCTCTGCCCGCTTTGCAGGATGGCGAGTATTTGGGCGTTTTGGCTGTCGGGTTTGAAGGGATGGGCTGCGGGTTTCATGCGCTCCCCTCCCTGTTGCGTGCGGCTGCCAAGCGGCCGATATAGGCGTTTACTTCGCTTTCCAGCCATCCAGTAACGCTTGCCGATACCTTGAACGGCTTAGGGAAGGCGGGGTCATGGTGTCGGCTTTTGGGGTTGGATTTGTACCAAACGGCGGAGGGGGAAATGCTCAACCGCTCGGCAACCTGCTTGACGCGCAGGATGACGGGGGCGGCGGGCTTTTCGGCGGCTGTGTTTTGTTTGTGCATGGTTGCTTTCCGTTTCATTGCGTTGGACACGGGGCGGATAGTAGGCGGGCGGGCGGCTTTCCCCGCAAAGTTGCGTTTCAGTACAAACGCCACTTTTTTTTGCCTCGCCCGGTCGGAACTTGGGGAAAGCAAAAGGCCGCCTGAATGGTGTTTCAGACGGCCTTTTAATCGGGCGTAAAAAAGCCCGCATTTCTGCGGGCGGCGGTTTCAGACGGCCTTCACTCAAACGGGTCAAACAGTTTCACGCCCGTGCGTTTGAAGTCGGCGGCGTTGCGGGTAACCAAAACCAAACGGTGCTGCTTGGCGGTTGCCGCTATCCATGCGTCATTTTCAGGGGCTTTATCGGGGATGTGCAGGGCGGCGCAGACGGCGGCGGTTTCGGCATCTGCGGGCAGGATGCGCCCGCTGAAAATCTGCTTTACTCCGTCAAACCATGCCCGCAAGCGCGCGCCCTGCGCTTTGTCTTTGCGCTCCATGCCTAAAACGCCTCTTTCCAGCTCCATCAAAACAACGGCGCAGGTGTACAGGTCGTCTTGTCTCTGCCCTGCCAGCCATGCAACCAAGCCCGCGCTTGCCGTGCCGCGCGGGATTTTCCGCATTTCGCTGATTACGTTGGTGTCCAGCAAATACATTAATCCAGCTCCACGGGACGGCGTTGCGCGGTGCTGCGCGGCGGGATTTCTAGCTCGATGTCTGCGGCATCGGGCAGGGCGGCAAGGGCTTCAAGTATGCTTTTTGGCTTGCCGGACAGCCGCAGAAATTCCGCATGGCTCATCAAAACCAAATCGGGGCGGCCTCTGTTGGTTATCAGCACGGGGGCGGCATGGGCGGCCTTTTGTGCCTGATTGGTGCGCTGGTTAAATTCGCGGCTGCTGTAAATCTTCATGGCGCGGCCTTTTCTGTATCGAAGTTGATACGGGATTATAGCGCATTGGACGGGATGGGGCGGCGTTATTCGCGGTTGGATACAGACCGCATAATTGGCCGCGTCATGGCCGATTGCGGACAACGGGCAAAAAAAGCCGCCTTTCGGGGCGGTTTTTCTGTTTGGCTGGTGTCCGTTTCGGTTTTCGGGTGTGCAAATGCCGCTTGCAGGCGTGTGGCTGCGTTTTTAGGGCTGTTCGGATGGCGGGTAATGGGTAGGATAGCTATCAGGCGGAAATCCCCGTATTTTGCAATACAGGCGCATTTGCGGCGGTTTGGCTTTTCCAGTCGTCTGAAAAGCAGGCCGCAAACAAAAGTGTAACCACTGTAACCACTATGTAACCACATAAATTTAGTTAAGTGGTTACGCGCAAACCCGCATGGATAAAGGCTTTCAGAGAAGTGTAACCACTGTAACCACTAAAAACGCGTTTTCTCGCGCGTATAGCGTTTTTCAGGCTGGCAGAAAAAAGCGCCGGTATTGCGGGCGCCGGAGCTTAGGTTTTACTAAGTTTTCATATGGATACAGCCTTGATTCATGCAGGCTTTTTGGCCGCTTCATAGTGCCGCCGCAGAAATTCCGCATACCATGCCAGCATTTCATGCCTTTGCGGCAGGTATTCCGTGCGGTGGTATGCCGCTCTCACTTTGTTTTGCTCCACATGGGCAAGCTGCCGTTCTATCACGTCTGGCGGGTAGCCGTTTTCGTTCAAGACGTCTGTTGCCAAGCTGCGGAAGCCGTGCGGGGTAGCAATGCCGCTGTAACCCATGCGCCCCGTGAGGTAGCTCAACGTGTTTTCGCTCATGGGCTTGTCAGGGTTGCCGACGGCGGGAAACAGATAGCGGCTGTGGCCTGTAAGGGCGTGCAGCTCTTGCAGCAGTTCCAGCGTCCAATCTGCCAGCGGCACGATGTGCGGGGCTTTCATTTTCATTTTTTCGGCAGGTATGCGCCACTCCCGCGCTTCAAAGTCAAAATCTGCCCATTCCGCTTTGCGAAGTTCGCCCGCCCTGACAAAGGTCAGCATGATGATCAGCATGGCCAGACGGGTGGGCTGCTTGATGTTTTCGTGCAGCAAGCGGCGGTAAAACTCCGTCAGTTCCGATTGCGGCAAAGCGGGCTGGTGTTTTTGTTTGGGTGCTTTGATCACGCCCGTCAGCGGTACGGCGGGATTGTTTTCCGCCCGCTCGGTGCGTATGGCGTAGTTGAAGACGGCTTTAATGCGCTGCAAGACGGTGGCTGCCGTATCCAATGCGCCGCGCTTGGCCACGTTTTCAATCACGGCCTGAACCTGTTTGACGGAAATGCCGTTTATCGGCTCTTTGCCTATGGCGGGCAGAATATCCGCCTCAAAGCTGCGCCAAACTTTGGCGGCATGGGCAGGTGTCCAGCTTGGCAACTGGTAGGCGTGCCATTCGCGGGCGATGTTTTCAAACGTATTGCAAGCCGCCGCCTGCCGCTCTGCTTTGGCCTGTTGCTTGGTGGCGGCGGGGTCGATGCCCTTAGCCAAATCCGCCCGCGCCTGTTCGGCGGCTTGGCGGGCTTCCAGCAGGGAAACGGCGGGGTATTTGCCGATTGAAAGCAATTTCTCTTTCCCGCCGATGCGGTATTTCAGCCGCCACAGCTTGCCGCCTGCGGGGGTAACGGCCAAATGCAGGCCGCCGCCGTCTGTCAGCTTGTAGGGCTTTTCGGCGGGCTTGGCGTTCTTTATTTGGCGGTCGTTTAGGGGCATTTTGGGGGTATTTTTTCGGGGGTATTTCGGGATACCCCCAAATATACCCCCTGAAATTGGTTGCTTCAATTAGACGGGATTGGACGGCGTTAGACGGCGGGATTAGCTTGAATCAGGCGCAAAGCCTTGTGTATCGGGCGTTTGGTTTACGGCGTTAGACGGCGTTAGACAAAAAAATAACCGCTGAAAAGCGGTTAGTGGTGGCCAGAGGCAGGATCGAACTGCCGACACACGGATTTTCAATCCGTTGCTCTACCAACTGAGCTATCTGGCCTTGCGGAAAGACGGCATTAAATCATGTCCGTAACCGAGAGGCAAGGAATATTTTACAAAAATCCATAAGTGGCTAATATTTTTCATGCTTTAATTCGGCAGGGAAGTTTATTCCGTGCTGCTGCGCCATGCCGCGTGGCGCAAAAGGCCGTCTGAAAGCGAAGTTTCAACGAAGTGGAAACCTGTTTTCAGACAGCCTTTTTGCCGCTTGTTTGTTTATTTCGGGTTTTTCTCAATCAGGGCGACGAGTTGGTCGATGTAGCCTTGGACGAACCCGCGCGCCGATTCGGTGAGTTTGCCGTTTTCGTCAAACAGGGTGGGCGAGTTGCCGAGGAAGACTTCGGGCTGGCCGGTGAGCGGCATGTTGAAGTAGGATAGGGCGAGACGCAGGTTTTTCTGCGAGCTGTAGCCGCCCATTTTGCCGACGGAGTGGCTGATGATGCCGGCGGGGGTGTTTTTCCAGGCAACGTCGGCATTCGGTTTCGAGCCGATGTCCACGGCGTTTTTCAGGCAGGCGGGTACGGTGCGGTTGTTTTCGGCGGTAACGAACAGCACGCCGTCGGACGCTTTGATGGTTTCGCGGAAGGCTGTGTAGCTTTCGGGCGTGGGGAAATCGGTTTCGTTCGGGTCGTCGTAGTCGAAGTTGTAGAGCGGCAGGTGGCCGATTTCGACGATTTCGGCCTCATAGCCTGCAGGGAACATGGAGATGGTGTTTTGTGCGATTTTGCGGGCAAACGAGCCTTTGCGCAGGCTGCCGACCAAGATGCTGACTTTTTTCGCCATTTTGCTTTCCTTTTCTGATGGGTAAACGAATCCGCCTAAGGCGGGGACGGCAATGATAATAATTGTAAAAACCATAAGGTGCAAGCGCGGCGCGCAGACGGACGAGATGCTGTTTCAATGCTAAAATGCCGCCTTTTCGAGGCCGTCTGAAAGGGGCGGATATGCAGACACTGACACCCGAATTACAGGCACGCGCCGCCAAAATCAAACTGCTGGTGATGGACGTGGACGGCGTGCTCACCGACGGGCGGATTTTCATCCGCGACGACGGCGAAGAAATCAAATCCTTCCACACCCTCGACGGCCACGGCCTGAAAATGCTGCAGCAAAGCGGCGTTCAGACGGCCATCATTACCGGCCGCGACGCCCCCTCCGTCGGCGTGCGCGTGCGCCAGCTCGGTATCACTTATTACTTCAAAGGCATACACGACAAACGCGCCGCCTATGCCGAGTTGCGCGAACAGGCGGGCGTGGCCGAAGACGAATGCGCCTTTATCGGCGACGACGTGGTCGATTTGCCCGTAATGGTGCGCTGCGGCCTGCCCGTCGCCGTGCCCGAAGCGCATTGGTTTGCCAAACGCCATGCCGCCTACGTCACCCAACGCAGCGGCGGCCAAGGCGCGGTGCGCGAATTGTGCGACCTCATCATGCAGGCACAGGGCACGCTGGATGCCGCCCTTGCGGAGTACGTCAAATGAGCGGCAAACGCAGTTACGGCTGGCTTTTCCCGCTGGTTTTGGCAGGCGCGCTCGGCGGCCTGTCCGCCTGGCTCGACCGCATCAGCGCCGTCACCGTCGAAGAAACCGCCCTCAACCCCAACGAACCGCAATACCTGATGGAAGGCATCGCGGGCAGGCGTTTCGACAAACAGGGCGATCTGCAGGAACAGCTCGACGCCGAATCCGCCCGGCAATACCCGAACGGCAAAGAAATCGTTTTCAGACGGCCTCTGCTGCAAGTGTACGCCCAAGGAAAAAAAGCCTACCAAGTCGGCAGCGAAGAAGCGCGCTACACCGTCGACAGCCGCAAAATCCTGTTTGAAAACCAAGTGGTGCTGACCAAAGAAGCCTTCGGCGGCAAACCCGCAGGCCGCCTTTCCACCGACCGCCTCACCGTCGACACCGCCGCTAAAACCGCCGCCACCGACCGCCCCGTGCAGTTTGCCTACGGCCAATCGCAAGGCACGGCCGACGGCATGACCTACGACTACAACCAAGGGCTGCTCAAACTGCCCGCACGAGTGAAAGCCACCGTTTATGACCCGAAAAACCCTTCTTAACGCCGCCGCAGCCGTCCTCCTGCTTGCCGCCGCCCAGGCGCACGCCCTCGAAAGCGACCGCAAACAACCCATCGAAATCGAAGCCGACCAGGGCGAGCTCGACCAGAAAAACCGCTCCACCACCTTCAGCGGCAACGTCTCCATCAAACAAGGCACGCTCAACATCCGCGCCGCCAGCGTCAACGTCGTGCGCAGCGACGACGGCCAGCAGCACATGAAAGCCAGCGGCAGCCCCGTGCGCTTCGGCCAAACCCTCGACGGCGGCAAAGGCACGGTCAACGGCGAAGCCTCGCAGGTCGAATACTCCTCCGCCACCAACGTCGTCCGCCTCAGCGGCAACGCCAAAGTCACGCGCGGCGGCGACAAGGCCGAAGGCGCGGTCATCACCTACAACACCCGCACCGAGGTCTACACCGTCAGCGGCAGCAAAGCGGCGGGCGGCAAAGCGGGCAAACGCGTTAGCGTCGTCATCCAGCCCGACAGCATGGGCAAAAACAAAAAATAAAACGCGCCGCCCTGAGCACGCAAGAGGCCGTCTGAAAGCCCTGTTTAGGGGATTCAGACGGCCTCTGCATACCGCCGCCGCATCTCACTTCCTCCCGCGCGGGCTCTGCACCAAAGCGCGGGGGGAAGGCAGGGGAGGGAGTGGCGGTTTGCCAAACCGCTTGTCCGCCGCACAAGCTGCAAATGTTGCCGCAGCAGGTATGCGGAAGGTATGCGGATCGAAGTAAAAAGGCCGTCTGAAAGCCCGAATATCAGGTTTTAACTTCGTTGAAGCTTTGTTTTCAGACGGCCTTTTCAGACGGCCTTTTTTGCTGTTCCTGAATTTCCGCTTCCTTACCTGCGCCTCTGTCCAGCCCGCGCGCGGAGGAGGGTTTGGGCGGGAGCGGTATTTTGCAGAAACGCCTTTTGGGCAGCCGCCGTATCCCGTCCGATATTTTTGCAGCGGCAACTGCCGCGCCCCGACCATTCTGCGCAAACGGATAATGAATATGGCGGCCGCTGTTTCAGACGGCCTCTGTTCCGCTGAAACCGATACAATCGCCCTTTTTTCCGCAGGCTGCCGCCATGACCGTTCCCTTTCTTCCGCCGCTCGACTACCGTTTTCCCGATCCCGCCCGCGCCCTTGTCGAAAGGGACGGGCTGGTGGGCGTCAGCGCCGATTTGGACACGGGGCGGCTGCTGGCGGCCTACCGCGCGGGCGTGTTTCCGTGGTTTTCCGAAAACGGGCTGTTCTACTGGTTTGCCACTGCGCCGAGGGCGGTGCTGCTGCCGCAGAATCTGCGCGTCGGCCGTTCGCTGGCGAAGACGCTGCGCAACAAACCTTATCTTGTTACCGCCAACCGCCGTTTTGCCGACGTTGTCGCCGCCTGTGCCGCCAAACCTCGCCCGGGGCAGGACGGCACATGGATTGCGCCCGAGTTTCAGACGGCCTACACGGCGCTGCACAGGCTGGGGCACGCGCATTCTTTCGAGTGTTTTCTGCCCGACGGCTGCGGCCGTCTGAAACTGGCGGGCGGGTTTTACGGCGTGCAGATCGGGCGTGTGTTTTACGGCGAATCGATGTTTGCCGACGCGCCCGATGCGTCGAAAACCGCCTTTGCCTGCGCCGTTCCCTTTCTCGCCCGCTGCGGCATCGCGCTGATCGACTGCCAGCAGGACACGGATCACCTGCGCCGCTTCGGTTCGCAAACCATGGATTTTTCGGATTTTCAGACGGCCTTGCGTACGCTGAACGCGCAGGCTTTGGCTGCGGACATTGGCGCTGCGGTGGTGGCGGACAATACGGGCGGCGCGGGCGGACGTGGAGCGGTGGCTCTTTAAATTAAAGAGCGAAAGGCCGTCTGAAAGCGGAGCTTCAACGAAGTTAAAAAGGGTTCAGACGGCCTGATTCCTGCGGATGAGGTTTCTCCGCTGCTCCGTATGCTCGGTAACGGGTCGGCAAGTGGAGGCCGTCTGAATCTTTCAGACGGCCTTCGCTTTATCTGCCACTGACGGACGTTTGCAGTTTTCCCGCACGCCGTTTTTTAAACGGCAAAAGGCCGTCTGAAAAATTCAGACGGCCTTTTGCCGTTGCCGCTTGCGGGCGGGCGCGTTTACGTTTTGTCGGCCATGTGGTAGGCGGCGAGGGTGGTACGGTAGATTTCGTCGTCTGAGCAGAGGGCGGTGACGCGGCGGCGCAGGGCGCTGCCGAAGCGGCGGCGCAGGGCTGGGTCGGTGGCGAGGGTTTCGACGGCGGCGGCGAAGGCGGTGCTGTCGCGCAGCGGGGTGCAGTAGCCGGTGACGCCGTTTTCCACCATTTCGGCGATGCCGGCCACGTCGTAGCTGACGACGGCGGTTTCGTAGAGGCCAGCTTCGAGGATGTTGTTGCCGACGCCCGCGCCGTGGTCGCCTGCCAGGTCGGGGGTGTTGAGCAGGATGTCGGTAGCGGCGAAATAGGCGTCCAAATCGCGCACCGCACCGAGAAAGGAGACGCGTCCGCCCACGCCCAGGGCGGCGGCCTGCGCTTCGAGCGCGGCCCGTTCTTCCCCTTCGCCGGCAATGTGCAGGCGGGCATTGAGGCCGCGTTGCAGGAGGAGGGCGAAGGCATCGAGGGTGAGGTGGACGGCGCGGACTTTGTCCAAGCGCGACAGCGTGCCGAGGGCGATGTGGCTGCGCGGCGTTTTCTGCGGCGCGGCGGGTATCGGCGGCAGGGCGTTGTAGGTGTAGGCGGCGCGATCGGCGGGGAAGCCGTGGCGGATGAATTTGTCGCGCTCGTGGCGGCAGTTGGCGATCAGGAAAACGCCGAGTCGGGCGAACAGGCGGGCGATTTTGGGATAGGTGGCGGCGTCGAGGCCGCGGGCGTGGTAGAAGGTTTTGGTCTGCGGCGCGGCGGCTTTGGCGGCGAGGGCGCAGGCGGGGACGATGCGCGCCATCTGGCAGTGGACGATGTGCGGCCGCTCGCGTCGCAGCAGTTTGGCAAACGCCCAGCCGGCTTTGAGGTAGCCTGCCGCGCCGCCGTAGAAATCGAGGGGCTGCCAACGGATTCCTGCCGCCTGCGCCTGTGCGACGAGCGGGCCGTCGGAGGCGGCGAGGACGACGTCGTGGCCGCGCCGCGCGAGCAGGGCGCCCAAACGCAGGCTGGCGGTTTCCGTGCCGCCCAGCCCGCGCATGGAGGTGGCGAGGATGATTTTCATGCTTGGCCTTTGTTTTCGATTGCTTTTAAGGTTTCAGACGGCCTGAGGCCGTCTGAAAAAAGGCCGTCTGAAAAGGCGGCGGGGATGTGCGCTTTCAGACGGCCGCCCGTGTTGTTTCACGATTGTTCAGCGGCAGACGGTTTGTTCGACGCTTTTTTCCAGTTCGCCGATGCACGTCCAAGTGAGGCGGCCGTTTTCCTGTGCCGAAAGCAGCATGATTTGGCGGGAGAAACCCCGGGCGTCGGGCTTGGGCGTGATGATTACCGTGCCCTGCCGCGCTTCGATGTTCTGCCAGTAGCGGCGGTCTTCTTCGTCGAGCGGGAAGCCTTCGTTGATTTCGTCGAGCGACTCGCCCGCCGCCAGCCGTTCGGCCACCGCGTGCTGCGCCGCCAATATAGCCTCGGCCTGCGGCGGAATAACGGGCGGCAACGGTTTTTCTTCAACGGCAACGGGTTTGGCGGCGCGCGGCTTCGGTTGGGGCGCGGCAGCCTGCGCGGGCTGTTCGGCGGCTTCCTGCGGAAACAGCGATTTGCCTTCGGGCAGCGCCAGCAGCACGCCGATCAGCATGGCGGCGGCGGCAAGGCCCGAATAGCCCAGCGCCATGCCCGCCAGCGCCATGCCGCGCCCGCCCACGCCGAGGCGTTTGCTTTTGGCGTAGGCAATGTGTCCGGCCAGCATGGCGGCGGGAGCGGCAAGCAGCGGCAGCAGCGTCCAGGCCAAAATGCCGCAGATCAGGCTGGAGGGGGCGAAAATATTGTCGCGGCGCAGGGAGGAGGGCTGTCGGTCGGTCTGGCTCATGGCGGTTTCCGTGTCGTTGGCGGCGCAAAGCGCGCATTATAACCGCATTCTGTCTTTATACCGAGACGTCGTCTGCCCCGTTCCGACTTCGTTGAATCCCCGCTTTCAGACGGCCTCAAAGCCTTGACAGCCCCCGTTCAGGCTCTAAAATGCCGCACGATTTTCCGGAAACCCTTATGAAACTGATTATTCTCGACCGCGACGGCGTGATCAACCGCGACCGCGACGACTTCGTCAAATCCGCCGACGAGTGGGTGCCGCTCGAAGGCAGCATGGACGCCATCGCCTTCCTCGCCCAAGCGGGTTACACCGTTGCCGTCGCTACCAACCAGTCCGGCATCGGCCGCGGCCTTTTTACCATGCAGCAGTTGAACGAAATGCACGCCAAAATGCACAAGCTGGTGCGGCAGGCCGGCGGCGAAATCGACGGCATCTGGTTCTGCCCGCACACCGCCGCCGCCGACTGCAACTGCCGCAAGCCCAAAAGCGGCATGGTGGAAGACATCATCGGCCGCTTCAACGCCAAAGCCGCCGAGGTTTATATGGTGGGCGACAGCCTGCGCGACTTGCAGGCCGTGGCGGCCGTCGGCGGCCGTCCCGTGCTGGTGTTGAGCGGCAAAGGAAAGAAAACGCTGGAGGAACACGCGGGCGATCTGCCGCAGGGCACGCAGATTTTCGACGATCTCGCCGCCTTCGCCCAATACCTGATGCACAAGGAAAAACAGGAAACGGAGGCCGACCATGCTGCTTGCGCGTAACCTGCTCTACTGGCTGATACTCGTCGTCAGCCTCGTCGCCATGTTTCCCTTCCTGCTCTTGGGCGCGCTGATACCCAACGGCGCGTTTTGGGTCGGCCAGCAGTGGGTGAAGGTGCTGATGTGGTCGCTGAAAAACGTTGTCGGCCTCAAATACCGCCTTGTCGGCGCCGAAAACATACCCGACAGGCCGTCCATCATCTGCGCCAAACACCAAAGCGGCTGGGAAACCCTGGCCCTGCAGGAAATCTTCCCGCACCAGGTGTTCGTCGCCAAACGCGAGCTGTTCAAAATCCCCTTTTTCGGCTGGGGCTTGAAAATCGTCAAAACCATAGGCATCGAACGCGGCAGCGCGCAGGCCAGCGCGCAGTTGGCCAAACAGGGCAAGGAGCGGCGCGACGAGGGCTACTGGATTACCATTTTCCCCGAAGGCACGCGCGTCGCCCCCGGCAGCAAAGGCCGTTACAAAAGCGGCGCGGCGCGGATGGCCAAGCTGTTTGAAATGGACATGGTGCCCGTCGCCCTCAACAGCGGCGAGTTTTGGCCGAAAAACTCGTTTTTGAAATACCCCGGCACGGTGGACGTGATTGTCGGCCCGGTCATCCGCTACGACAGCGGCAGCGAAACGGAACTTATCCGCCGCTGCGAGGAATGGATAGAAGAACGCCAGCTCGAAATCAACGGCAAAGGGCCGATGGCGCGGCCGACGCCGTAAACCAAACCCGTACCGCCGCAATATAAAGGCCGTCTGAAAGGTTTCAGACGGCCTTTTATCTTTTGCTATAATCCGGGTCTTTCAACCGCTTACTAGTCAACATATTTCAGGAGTTTCCCATGGCACTCGTCTCCATGCGCCAGCTGCTCGATCATGCCGCCGAAAACGGCTACGGCCTGCCCGCCTTCAACGTCAACAACCTCGAACAAATGCGCGCCATTATGGAAGCCGCCGATTCGGTCAATGCGCCCGTTATCGTGCAGGCTTCGGCCGGTGCGCGCAAATATGCCGGCGCGCCTTTTTTGCGCCATCTGATTTTGGCGGCCGTCGAAGAATTTCCGCACATTCCCGTCGTCATGCACCAAGACCACGGCGCGTCGCCCGACGTGTGCCAACGCTCCATCCAGCTTGGTTTTTCGTCGGTAATGATGGACGGTTCGCTGATGGAAGACGGCAAAACGCCCGCGTCCTACGAATACAACGCCGAAGTTACCCGCACCGTCGTCAGGTTTTCCCACGCCTGCGGCGTATCGGTTGAAGGCGAAATCGGAGTGTTGGGCAACCTTGAAACCGGCGAAGCGGGCGAGGAAGACGGCGTCGGTGCGGTGGGCAAACTGTCGCACGACCAAATGCTCACCAGCGTCGAAGATGCCGTGCGCTTTGTGAAAGACACCGGCGTGGACGCGCTGGCGATTGCCGTGGGCACTTCGCACGGCGCGTACAAATTCACCCGCCCGCCCACAGGCGATGTGTTGCGTATCGACCGCATCAAAGAAATCCACCAAGCCCTGCCCAACACCCACATCGTGATGCACGGCTCCAGCTCCGTTCCCCAAGAATGGCTCAAAGTGATTAACGAATACGGCGGCAACATCGGCGAAACCTACGGCGTGCCCGTGGAAGAAATCGTCGAAGGCATCAAACACGGCGTGCGCAAAGTCAACATCGACACCGATCTGCGCCTGGCATCCACCGGCGCCATCCGCCGCTTTTTGGCCGAAAACCCGTCGGAGTTCGACCCGCGCAAATATTTGGCGAAAACCATCAATGCGATGAAGGAAGTCTGCGTCGCCCGTTATCTGGCCTTCGGTTGCGAAGGTCAGGCGGCGAAAATTAAACCGGTATCGTTGGAAAAAATGGCCGACCGCTATGCCAAAGGCGAGTTGAACCAAATCATCGGTTAAACGTCGAAACGGGTAAGAGGCCGTCTGAAAAGCTGTTTGGTGGTTTTCAGACGGCCTCAGCCTTGATGAGAAGTGAAAAATAATGAAGCAACAAACGGGAACGGTTGTCCGCTGGCAGGACGACAAAGGATACGGCTTTCTCCGCAGCGATGCCGACGGGCGAGAGCTGTTTTTCCATATCAGCGAATTTTGTGCCGGCAGACGGCCGCAGACGGGTGAGCGCGTTGTGTTTCAGACGGCCGAACGCAAAGGCCGATTGCAGGCCGTGCGGGTGCAGGAGCAGGCTTTCGTAGAGCGCAAGGAAACGGAAAGGCGGAATAGGGAACGGCTGCGACAGCAACAGCAAGAAGCCTTTGAGTCCGGCCAAGCGGTGCAACTGCTGATTGTTATTGCCCTTTACGCCGCCCTTGCTGCCTTATGTGCTTTCGGCAAACTGTCGTGGCTGATATTCGGCTGGTATGTGCTGGCCGGGTGTATCACTTTTTACGCCTATGATTTCGACAAATATGCGGCGCAGACGGGCGGATGGCGTACGCAAGAAAGCACGCTGCATATACTGTCCCTCGCAGGCGGTTGGGGCGGCGCGCTGCTGGCGCAGGCATATCTCCGCCACAAATCACAGAAAGCGTCTTTCCGCAGAGTGTTTTTCATAACGGTTTTTCTGAACGCGGCAGCTTTACTGTATTTTGCTGCCCATCCTCCTTTGCTTGCAGTCTTTGGCGGCCGGTAAAAAACCATACAGGCCGTCTGAAAGCAGAGCGCAGCAGCACACGTTTTCAGACGGCCTGTTTTCCGTTTGCTTCACAATAACAAAAAACAGAATTTTTTCCTTGAAAATACAGCCGCTAATATAGTATAGTGCGCGCCTTGGCCTTTTGCGCCAAGGTTATATTTTTGTCCAAATGGTCAGCCAATCGTAGCTGATCCCTTTAATTTAAGGAAAATAATCATGACTTTAGGTCTGGTTGGACGCAAGGTCGGTATGACCCGCGTGTTCGACGAACAGGGTGCTTCTGTTCCGGTAACCGTGTTGGAAATGACTCCGAATCGCGTCACTCAACTGAAATCCGAAGATACCGACGGCTATACCGCCGTTCAGGTTACCTTCGGTCAGAAAAAGGCAAACCGTGTCAACAAAGCCGAAGCTGGCCACTTTGCGAAAGCAGGCGTGGAAGCAGGTCGCGGTTTGGTTGAATTTGCCGTTTCTGCAGAAAAATTGGCCGAGCTGCAAGCCGGCGGCGAAGTGACCGTCGCTTTGTTTGAAGCAGGCCAGTTGGTGGATATTACCGGTACCTCCAAAGGTAAAGGTTTCTCCGGTACCATCAAGCGCCACAACTTTGATTCCCAGCGCACTTCTCACGGTAACTCGCGCTCCCACCGTGTCCCCGGTTCCATTGGTATGGCACAGGATCCCGGTCGCGTATTCCCCGGTCAGCGCATGGCCGGCCAGTACGGCAATACCCGTTCTACAGTTCAGAATCTGCAAATCGTCCGCATTGACGCCGAGCGTAACCTGCTGTTGATTAAAGGTGCCGTTCCCGGTGCGGTAAACAGTGATGTGATTGTGCGTCCCAGCGTGAAAGTAGGTGCGTAATGGAATTAAAAGTAATCAATGCACAAGGTCAGGTTGCAGGTAGTTTGTCCGCTTCTGATGCTTTGTTCGCGCGCGAATACAATGAAGCTTTGGTTCACCAGTTGGTTACTGCCTATTTGGCTAATGCCCGTTCCGGCAACCGTGCCCAGCTGACCCGTGCGGAAGTGAAACATTCCACCAAAAAGCCGTGGCGTCAAAAAGGTACCGGCCGTGCCCGTTCCGGTATGACTTCTTCTCCTTTGTGGAGAAGCGGCGGTCGCGCGTTCCCTAATAAGCCTGATGAAAACTTTACCCAAAAAGTAAACCGCAAAATGTACCGTGCGGGTATGGCTTCCATTTTGTCGCAGTTGGTACGTGATGAACGGTTGTTTGTTATTGACGAATTGTCTGCCGAAACACCCAAAACAAAAGCATTTGCAGAACAGGTAAAAAACTTTGGTTTGGAACAAGTATTGTTTGTCACCAAACAGCTTGATGAAAATCTGTATTTGTCTTCGCGCAATTTGCCTAATGTACTGGTGTTGGAAGCACAGCAAATCGATCCTTACAGCCTTTTGCGCTACAAAAAAGTAGTGATTACTAAGGCTGCCGTTCAGCAATTGGAGGAGCAGTGGGTATGAATCAAGAGCGTTTGACAAAAGTAATTTTGGCTCCCGTTGTTTCTGAAAAGAGCAATATGCTAGCTGAAAAACGCAACCAAATGACTTTTAAAGTGTTGCCTAATGCGACTAAGCAGGAGATTAAGGCAGCTGTTGAGTTGTTGTTTGGTGTGCAGATTGCGTCGGTTACTACTGTTACAACCAAAGGTAAAACCAAACGGTTTGGCCGCACAGTGGGTCGTCGCAGCGATGTTAAAAAAGCTTATGTAAGCTTGGTTGAAGGTCAGGAACTTGATCTTGAATCCGCTGCTGCGACCGTAGATAAGGAATAAGTGGAATGGCTATTGTAAAAATGAAGCCTACCTCTGCTGGTCGTCGCGGTATGGTTCGTGTTACCACAGAGGGTTTGTATAAAGGCGCACCGTATGCTGCGTTGCTCGAAAAGAAAAACTCTACCGCAGGCCGTAACAACAACGGTCATATCACTACCCGTCATAAGGGTGGCGGTCATAAGCATCATTACCGAGTGGTAGATTTTAAACGTAATAAAGACGGCATCCCTGCTAAAGTAGAACGTATTGAGTATGATCCTAACCGTACCGCCCATATTGCACTGCTTTGTTATGCAGATGGCGAACGTCGCTATATTATTGCTCCAAGAGGTATCCAGGCTGGTGCTGTGTTGTTGTCTGGTGCAGAAGCAGCGATTAAAACGGGTAATACCTTGCCGATTCGCAATATCCCGGTGGGTACTACCGTGCATTGCATAGAAATGAAACCTGGTAAGGGTGCCCAGATTGCCCGTTCAGCAGGGGCTTCCGCTGTTGTATTGGCGAAAGAGGGGATTTATGCCCAAGTCCGGTTGCGTTCGGGAGAGGTGCGGAAAATTCATGTTGATTGTCGTGCAACTATCGGTGAAGTAGGTAATGAAGAACAAAGTCTTCAGAAAATTGGCAAAGCCGGTGCAAATCGTTGGCGCGGTATCCGTCCTACTGTTCGCGGTGTTGTTATGAACCCTGTAGATCACCCTCATGGTGGCGGTGAAGGCCGTACTGGTGAGGCTCGTGAGCCGGTAAGTCCTTGGGGCACTCCGGCTAAAGGTTATCGTACTCGTAATAATAAGCGCACGGATAATATGATTGTCCGCCGCCGTTACTCAAATAAAGGTTAATTGATATGGCTCGTTCATTGAAAAAAGGTCCATATGTAGACCTGCATTTGCTAAAAAAAGTAGATGCGGCTCGCGCAAACAATGACAAGCGTCCTATAAAAACATGGTCGCGTCGTTCTACTATCTTGCCCGATTTTATTGGACTTACTATTGCGGTTCATAATGGTCGAACCCATGTTCCCGTTTTTATCAGTGATAACATGGTTGGTCACAAGTTGGGTGAGTTCTCATTGACCCGTACCTTTAAAGGCCATTTGGCCGATAAAAAGGCTAAAAAGAAATAAGGTGAATCATGAGAGTATCTGCAAGTCACAAAAATGCACGAATTTCTGCGCAGAAAGCTAGATTAGTAGCGGATTTAATTCGTGGTAAGGATGTCGCACAAGCGTTGAATATTTTGGCTTTTAGTCCTAAAAAGGGAGCTGAATTGGTCAAAAAAGTATTGGAGTCCGCTATTGCCAATGCGGAGCATAACGAAGGTGCTGATATTGATGATTTAAAAGTTGTCACTGTATTCGTGGATAAGGCAGCGTCGTTAAAACGGTTTCAGGCTCGTGCAAAGGGTCGGGGTAATCGTATCGAAAAGCAAACTTGTCACATAAATTTGACAGTGGAAAACTAAGGAAAAGCTATGGGACAAAAGATTCATCCGACTGGCTTTCGCTTGGCGGTAAATAAGGACTGGTCTTCAAAATGGTTTGCTAAAAATAGTGATTTCCCAACCGTTTTGAAACAGGATATTGATGTTAGAGAGTATTTGCATAAACGATTGGCAAATGCATCTGTTGGTCGTATCGTTATTGAACGACCTGCAAAATCTGCTCGTGTAACAATTTTCTCTGCTAGGCCTGGTATGGTTATTGGCCGTAAAGGCGAGGATATTGAAATATTGAAGCGTGATTTGCAAAACCTCTTGGGTGTGCCCGTTCATGTCAATATTGAAGAAATTCGGAAGCCTGAGTTGGATGCGCAAATTATTGCTGATGGTATCGCTCAACAGTTGGAAAAACGTGTCCAATTCCGTCGTGCCATGAAACGTGCAATGCAAAATGCTATGCGGGTTGGTGCAAAAGGCATTAAAATTATGACGTCAGGCCGACTCAATGGTGCCGATATTGCCCGTAGCGAGTGGTATCGCGAAGGGCGGGTTCCATTGCATACTTTGCGTGCCAATGTTGATTATGCAACTAGTGAGGCTCATACAACCTATGGTGTGATTGGTTTGAAAGTTTGGGTTTATACGGGTGAAGGCAAAGAATCGACTCAGGTGAAATCTGAGTTGGATAGTAAACGCAGAAAGGCAGGTAAAAATGCTGCAGCCAACTAGACTAAAATATCGCAAGCAACACAAAGGCAGAAATACTGGTATCGCTACGCGTGGTAACTCGGTAAGCTTTGGTGATTTTGGTTTAAAATCTGTGGGGCGCGGACGATTGACTGCTAGACAGATTGAAGCTGCTCGACGTGCAATGACTCGCCATATCAAACGTGGCGGACGTATTTGGATTAGGGTATTTCCTGATAAACCAATTACTGCAAAGCCTATTCAAGTGCGTATGGGTGGTGGTAAAGGTTCTGTCGAATATTATGTGGCAGAAATTAAGCCTGGTAAGATACTTTATGAAATGGATGGGGTTGCTGAGTCATTGGCTAGAGAGGCATTTGCATTGGCCGCAGCTAAACTACCCATTCCAACAGTGTTTGTAGTCAAACAGGTGGGTAAATAATGAAAGTTAGTGAACTAAGAAATCAATCTGTTGAGCAATTGCATAATCATCTGTTTGAATTGTTAAAATTTCAATTTGGTTTGCGTATGCAAAATGCTACAGGACAATTAAGCAAATCAAGTGAACTGAAAAAAGCTCGTCGTGAGATTGCTCGTATTAAAACTATCTTGGCTGAAAAGGATGTAGAATAATGGAGCATTTAAAAAATGTCCGTGCTTTGCAAGGCAAGGTAATCAGTAATAAAATGGACAAAACAGTCACTGTGCTTGTTGAGCGTAAAGTTAAGCATCCTTTATATGGGAAGGTTATTCGTCGCTCAACTAAAATCCATGCTCATGATGAAGCTAACCAATATAACGTTGGAGATATAGTGCTTATTGAAGAAAGTAAACCTATCTCTAAGACGAAAGCGTGGGTGGTGGCTGGGCTTGTTGAAAAGGCACGTGCTGTATAGATAGATTTAAATTTTTGGACAAAACGAAGCTTGCGGTTTAGTAAAAAAATCTGTAAACTTCGTTTTTAGCTTTCTTTTCTTGAAAGTTTCTTCCCTTTGGGGCCAAAACTGGCTTGCTCAATCTCATTTAATTTTAAATTAAACAAATAATTTGTATTTAAATTTAAAATAGCAAGTTAAGTTGGATTTTAGAAAAAAGGTAAAAATATGATTCAGATGCAAACAGTCTTAGATGTGGCTGATAATTCTGGTGCTCGTCGAGTGATGTGCATTAAGGTATTGGGTGGGTCGAAGCGCCGTTATGCAAGTGTTGGTGATATTATCAAAGTTGCTGTAAAAGATGCTACTCCGCGAGGTCGTGTTAAAAAGGGTGATGTTTATAATGCTGTTGTGGTTCGAGTTGCAAAAGGTGTGCGTCGGGCTGATGGAGCATTAATAAAGTTTGATAATAATGCTGCCGTGTTATTGAATAATAAATTGGAGCCCATGGGTACACGTATTTTTGGGCCAGTGACGCGAGAGTTGCGTACTGAAAAGTTTATGAAAATTGTTTCTCTGGCTCCAGAAGTTCTGTAAAGGAATTGTGCGTGAATAAAATTATTAAAGGTGACCGCGTTATTGTTCTGGCAGGTAAGGATAAAGGTAAGAGCGGTATCGTAACTTGCATCAAAGGTTCAAAAATCTTAGTAGATGGTATTAACCTTGTGAAAAAGCATGTGAAACCTAATCCTGCTCGAGGTGTCGAGGGTGGTATTATTGTTAAAAGTTTGTCGTTAGATATATCTAATGTTGCCGTTTTAAATCCGAGTACTAATAAGGCTGATCGTATTTGTATTAAATTTATTGAAAATGAGAATGGAGCGATGCAGCGGGTGCGGGTGTTTAAATCTAGCGGTGTTATAGTTAATACTTTAGAGGGTTGATTGATGGCTCGGTTAAAAGATTTTTATAATAGTATTGTAGTGCCTGAATTGATAAAGCAGTTCGGGTACAAGAGTGTCATGGAGGTGCCTCGTATTGAAAAGATTACTTTAAATATGGGGGTGGGGGAAGCTGTTGCTGATAAGAAGGTCATGGAATATGCAGTTTCTGATTTGGAGATGATATCAGGGCAAAAACCTGTTGTTACTGTGGCTCGTAAATCTATTGCAGGATTTAAGATTCGCGATAACTACCCCGTTGGATGTAAAGTAACTTTGCGTCGTGAACGAATGTTTGAGTTTTTGGATCGCTTGATTACTATAGCTTTGCCTCGTGTTAGAGATTTTCGTGGGGTAAATAACAGATCATTTGATGGTCGTGGTAATTACAATATGGGTATTCGCGAGCAAATTATCTTTCCTGAGATAGAGTATGACAAAATTGATGCTATAAGAGGCCTTAATATTACCATTACAACCTCTGCTAAGACAGATGAAGAGGCCAAGGCATTGTTGGCATTGTTTAAATTTCCATTCAAGGGTTAATTATGGCTAAGAAAGCTCTTATTAATCGAGAAGTAAAAAGGCTTGCTCTTGCCAAGCGTTATGAGAAAAAGCGCGCTGCTATTTTTTCCATTATCAATGATTCAAATGCAACGGATGCTGAGAAGTTTGAAGCACGTTTGAAATTGCAAAGTATACCTAAAAATGCATTGCCTGTTCGCCAAAGGCGGCGTTGTGCTTTAACTGGTAGGCCTCGTGGTACATTTCGTAAGTTTGGTTTAGGCCGTATAAAAATTCGTGAAATTGCTATGCGCGGTGAGATTCCTGGTGTAATCAAAGCTAGCTGGTAATGGAGAGATTAAAATGAGTATGCATGATCCTATTTCAGATATGCTGACACGCATTCGTAATGCGCAGCGTGCAGGGAAGGCCATTGTACAAATGCCCTCGTCTAAATTAAAAAAAGCAATAGCTTCCGTATTGAAGGATGAGGGATATATCGAGAACTTCATAGTTTCTACTGATGATAAACCTTTGTTAGTCATTGAATTAAAATATTATTCAGGACGTCCTGTTATTGAGCAGATAAAACGAGTCTCTCGGCCTGGTTTGCGAGTTTATAAGGCATCCGCTGCAATCCCTACTGTAATGAATGGTTTGGGAATTGCCATTTTAAGTACCTCTAAAGGAGTTATGACGGATAGAAAAGCTCGATCTGAAGGTGTTGGTGGCGAGCTGTTGTGTATAGTAGCTTAGGAGGTTAGGAAAGATGTCTCGTATAGCAAAAAATCCAGTGGTAATCCCTGCTGGAGTAGATATAAAAATTGAATCAGAGGTCTTGACAGTAAAAGGGAAGAATGGTCAGTTGACTTTGTCTTTGCCCCGTAAGGTAAATATAGTATTTTCTGATAGGCAACTTGCTATTATTCCTATAAATGATAATAGAGAGGCAGATTCCTTATCTGGAACCATTCGTGCTCTAGTGGCTAATATGGTTAAAGGTGTCGCCGAAGGGTTTGAAAAGAGGCTTCAGCTGATAGGTGTGGGTTACAGGGCGCAAGCGCAGGGTAATATTTTGAATTTATCATTGGGTTTTTCTCATCCTGTTGTATATCAAATGCCTAAAGGGGTAACAGTTCAAACTCCATCTCAAACAGAAATTGTATTGTTTGGTGCGGATAAGCAGGCTGTTGGTCAGGTAGCATCTGAAATACGAGCTTTTCGTTCTCCAGAGCCCTATAAAGGGAAGGGGGTTCGCTATGTTGGCGAAGTTGTGGTCATGAAAGAGGCGAAAAAGAAATAAGGATTTAAAAATGGATAAGCATATAGCTAGACTTCGTCGTGCCAGAAAAACTCGGATTCGTATTTCTGAGTTAGGAATGGTGCGCTTGTGTGTGTTGCGAACAAACGAGCATATTTATGCTCAAATAATTAGCAGTGATGGAAGTTCTGTCTTAACATCAGCTTCTACTTTAGAAGTTGACGTTAAAAGTCAGTTGAAGTCTACTGGAAATATTGCTGCTGCAGCCGTGGTTGGCAAACGTATTGCAGAAAAAGCAAAGTTGATTGGTATTGATCGGGTTGCCTTTGATCGTTCTGGTTTTCAATATCATGGTCGTATTAGAGCTTTGGCAGAGGCAGCGCGTCAAAATGGCTTAGCTTTTTAAAATATGATGTAAGTTGGAGATATCGAAAATATGGCAAAACATGAAATTGAAGATCGTGGTGATGGTCTTATAGAAAAAATGATTTCCGTGAATCGTGTTACAAAGGTAGTTAAAGGTGGCCGAATCATGGCTTTCTCTGCGTTGACAGTAGTCGGTGATGGGGATGGCAGAATTGGAATGGGCAAAGGTAAGTCTAAGGAAGTTCCTGTTGCTGTTCAAAAGGCTATGGATCAGGCTCGGCGATCAATGATAAGGGTTCCTATTAAAAATGGTACAATTCATCACGAAGTTATTGGTAAACATGGTGCTACACGTGTATTCATGCAGCCCGCTAAAGATGGTAGTGGTGTAAAAGCTGGTGGTCCGATGCGTTTAATATTTGATGCATTGGGAATTCATAATATTTCAGCCAAGGTTCACGGTTCTACGAACCCATATAATATCGTGCGAGCTACCTTTGATGGTTTGGGGAAATTATATACTCCATCGGAGATTGCTGCTAAGAGAGGTTTATCCGTGGAAGATTTTTGGGAGGTTAAGTAATAATGTCTGAAACCAAAAAAATAAAAATAACATTAATAAGAAGTTTAATTGGGACGATAGCAGTCCATCGTGCATGCGCTAAAGGGCTAGGATTGCGGCATAGGCATCATAGCGTTGAGGTTTTAAATACGCCTGAGAATATTGGAATGATTAATAAGATTAGCTATCTTTTGAAAGTGGAGTATTAAATGTATTTGAATTCGATACATCCCGCATTAGGGGCTGTCCATGCAAGACGCCGCGTAGGTAGAGGTATTGGTAGTGGACTAGGAAAAACAGCTGGTCGCGGCCATAAGGGTCAAAAAAGTAGAACAGGAGGATTCCATAAAATAGGTTTTGAAGGTGGGCAAATGCCATTGCAACGGCGTTTACCAAAGCGAGGCTTTAAGTCATCCTCTGCAAAACTAACTGAGCAAATTTCTTTGAACTTGCTGCAATTACTTGATATTGAACAAGTTGATTTACTAGCGCTAAAGAAAGCTGGAATAGTTTCCTCCTGTGTACAGTATGTAAAAGTTATTGCAAATGGCTCAATTGAAAAGTCTATTGTAGTTAAAGGATTGAAAGTAACAGCAGGAGCTAAACAAGCTATTGAAGCTGCTGGTGGACGGGTAGAATAGGATAGCATAGTGGCAAATAGACAGCTGATTTTGAGACTATTTAGATCTGTTGAATTAAAGAATAGATTGCTGTTTTTATTGGCGGCACTGATAGTCTTTAGAATTGGTGCACATATTCCAGTACCTGGTGTTGATACTTCTGCCCTTGCAGAAATTTATAAAGGTCAGAGTAGTGGAATTTTGGGAATGCTGAATATATTTTCTGGCGGATCGTTAGAAAGATTTAGTATTTTTGCGATTGGGATTATGCCCTATATTTCTGCCTCTATTATTGTGCAGCTTGCCTCGGAAATTATTCCTTCTTTGAAAGCTTTAAAGAAGGAAGGTGATATAGGAAGAAAGCAGATCACTAAATACACTAGATTTTCTGCTGTTATTCTTGCTATCTTTCAAGGTTTTGTAGCTGCAACATTTGTTTTTCAGCAGGGAGTTATTGTTATTCCTCAGGTTGAGTTTTATTTTTTAGCTCTGATCTGTTTGGTAACAGGCACTATGTTCTTAATGTGGTTAGGAGAGCAGATTACAGAACGTGGCATTGGAAATGGAATTTCTTTAATTATTACAGCTGGTATTTGTGCTGGAATTCCATCAGGGATAGTTCAATTATGGAGTATGACTGTTTCTGGCAAGTTGCTTTCAGTTTTGTTTATTCTATTTTCAGCTATTGTATTAATATATATAGTTGTATTTTTTGAATCTGCGTTAAGAAAAATTCCTATCCATTATGCTCGGAGACAAATTTTAGGGGGGGGGCAGGGAGCGCATCTACCATTTAAATTAAATATGGCGGGTGTAATACCTCCAATTTTTGCTTCAAGTGTTATTCTTTTTCCTGTAACTATAGTTAATTGGTTGGGAAATAGTTATTCTGAACTTCAGAAGTTTGCTTTGAGTTTTCAACATGGCACTATTGGTTATATAGTACTATTTGCATCATCTGTAATTTTTTTCTGTTATTTTTATACGGCTTTGATGTTTAGCCCTAAAGAAATGGCTGAAAATTTAAAAAAAGGTGGTGCATTTGTTCCTGGCATTCGGCCTGGTGCTCAGACCGCATTTTATCTTGAGTCTGTGGTAACCAGATTGACATTATGGGGAGCAATTTATATTACAATAGTTTGTTTAATCCCTGAGCTTTTTATATCTTTTTTTAATATCTCATTTGCGTTGGGTGGTACGTCACTTTTGATTCTTGTTGTTGTAACAATGGATTTCAATATTCAGATATCTTCATATGGTATGGTTCAGCAATATGAAAGTCTGATGAGTCGTACTAATAGGTTAAATTAATAGTTGGTAAATGGAATGGCAAAAGAAGATACAATACAAATGCAGGGAGAGATCTTGGAAACACTCCCAAATGCAACTTTCAAAGTGAAGCTAGAAAATGGACATGTGGTTTTGGGGTATATCTCAGGAAAGATGCGTATGCATTACATCCGCATTTCTCCTGGGGATAAGGTGACTGTCGAACTTACGCCTTATGATTTATCTCGTGCACGTATCGTATTTCGAGCTAGATAATTTTTAAAGGAAATAAAAATGCGCGTACAGCCATCTGTTAAGAAAATTTGCCGTAACTGTAAAGTTATTAGGCGTAATCGAGTGGTTCGTGTTATTTGTACTGATCCAAGGCATAAACAGCGCCAAGGATAAGGATAGATTAAAATTTAAGATTTAATTAAAGAATCTTATAGATAAAGGAATATTTATGGCTCGTATTGCAGGGGTGAATATCCCTAATAACGCACATATTGTGATTGGTTTGCAAACAATCTATGGCATTGGCGCTACTCGTGCCAAGTCAATTTGTGAGGCGGCTGGTGTGTCATTTGATGTTAAAGTTAAAGATCTTGATGAATCACAATTGGAATCTTTGAGGGAGCAAGTTGCTAAGTACGAAGTTGAAGGGGATCTACGCCGTGAAGTGACAATGTCTATTAAACGATTAATGGATATGGGATGTTATCGGGGTTTTCGTCATCGTCGTGGGTTGCCTTGTAGGGGGCAGCGGACTAAAACGAATGCTCGTACTCGAAAAGGCCCACGTAAAGCAATTGCAGGCAAAAAGTAATTTTTAAGGATTTATTTAATGGCTAAAGCAAATACAGCAGCTAGAGTACGTAGAAAAATACGTAAAACTGTTAACGAAGGTATCGTACATGTGCATGCCTCTTTTAATAATACGATAGTTACCATTACTGATCGTCAAGGCAATGCATTGTCTTGGGCAACTTCTGGAGGTGCAGGTTTTAAGGGTTCTCGCAAGAGTACACCTTTTGCAGCTCAGGTTGCTGCTGAATCTGCCGGCAAGATTGCACAGGAGTATGGTGTAAAAAATTTAGAAGTTCGTATTAAAGGTCCTGGTCCTGGTCGGGAGTCATCAGTTCGTGCACTTAATGCACTTGGTTTTAAGATTACCAGTATAACGGATGTAACACCTTTGCCACACAATGGTTGCCGTCCCCCGAAAAAACGCAGAATTTAATATTTGGAGTTATTTAAGATATGGCACGCTATATAGGTCCTAAATGTAAACTTTCTCGTAGAGAAGGTACTGATTTATTCTTAAAAAGTGCACGTCGCTCATTAGAATCGAAATGTAAAATTGATACTGTTCCTGGTCAACATGGTGCTAAAAAAAACCGTCTTTCAGGCTATGGCTTGCAGTTGCGTGAAAAGCAGAAAATCCGTCGTATGTACGGGGTTTTAGAGCGCCAATTTAGACGTTATTTTGCCGAAGCCGATCGTCAAAGAGGTTCTACTGGTGAACTTTTACTACAATTATTAGAGTCTCGCTTAGACAATATTGTTTATAGGATGGGATTTGGTTCAACTAGGGCAGAGGCTCGCCAACTTGTTTCACATAAAGCAGTTGCTGTAAATGGACAGGTTGTTAATATTCCTTCATATCAAGTACGTGTCGGTGATGTGGTTTCGATTCGAGAAAAGGCAAAGAAGCAGGTTCGAATTCAAGAAGCTTTAAATTTGGCTGGACAAATAGGTTTTCCAAATTGGGTGTCAGTTGATACAACAAGAATGGAAGGTATTTTTAAAACTAGGCCAGATCGCTCCGAGTTGACTAGTGATATTAATGAGCAGCTAGTGGTAGAGTTTTATTCTAAATAGAAGCTAGCCTAATGAGGGACAGTTTAATGCAAAATAGCACTTCCGAATTCTTAAAACCACGGCATATTGATGTAGATACTATTTCTGCGATAAGGGCAAGAGTATCTATGCAGCCATTTGAGCGTGGTTTTGGTCATACTCTTGGTAATGCTTTGCGCCGTGTCTTACTGTCATCCATGGATGGGTTTGCTCCGACAGAGGTTTCTATTGCAGGTGTGCTTCACGAATATTCAACATTGGATGGTATTCAAGAAGATGTTGTCGATATTTTATTGAATATTAAGGGTGTTGTTTTTAAGCTATACGGGCGTGATGAAGTTCACTTAAAGTTAAAAAAATCAGGCGTGGGCGCAGTACTGGCTCGTGATATTGATTTGCCTCATGATGTTCAAATTATCAATCCTGAACATGTGATTTGCCATTTGGCTGAGAATGGCAGTATTGAGATGGAAATCAAAGTAGAACGGGGTCGTGGTTATCAACCTGCTTCTGGTCTTCGTGAAGCTCGGGGTGAGAACAGTATTGGCGCTATTTATCTAGATGCCAGTTTTTCACCGATTAGTCGGGTTAGTTTTGAAGTTGAATCTGCGAGGGTTGAACAGAGAACCGATTTGGATCGTTTGATTTTAGACATTGAAACGGACGGCTCTTTAGAGCCTGAAGAGGCTGTTCGTAGCGCAGCACGTATTCTTATCGATCAGATGTCGATTTTTGCTGATTTACAGGGCACTGCTTTGGAGGAAGTAGAGGAAAAAACTCCTCCCATTGATCCCATACTGTTGCGTCCCGTAGATGATTTGGAACTAACAGTTCGTTCGGCAAATTGTTTGAAGGCGGAGGATATCTATTATATTGGTGATTTGATTCAACGTACTGAGACGGAGTTGTTAAAAACACCAAATTTGGGTAGAAAATCTTTGAATGAAATCAAAGAAGTATTAGCTTCAAAAGGTTTGACATTAGGATCTAAACTTGATTCTTGGCCTCCTGTAGGCTTGGACAAGCCGTAAGTTTGAATATTAAAGGAAAATGACATGCGTCATCGTAATGGAAACCGTAAATTAAATCGTACCAGCAGCCATCGTGCAGCTATGTTACGTAACATGGCCAATTCGTTGCTTACCCATGAAACTATTGTGACGACTTTGCCAAAAGCAAAAGAACTGCGTCGTATAGTAGAGCCGTTGATTACTTTAGGTAAAAAGCCTTCTTTGGCTAATCGACGTTTGGCATTTGACCGTACTCGCGATCGCGATGTGGTAGTTAAATTATTTGATGATCTGAGTTCGAGGTTTGCTAACCGTAATGGCGGATATTTACGCATTTTGAAATGCGGTTTCCGTAAGGGCGATAATGCCCCTCTTGCCCTAATTGAGTTAGTGGATAAAGCAGAAACAGTTGCTGAATAAGTAGAAAAACCGATTCTTTGGGATCGGTTTTATTTTTCTGTAAAGTTATGTGGGGTATGAGTTTTGGGCATACTGACAGATAAATTGGCTATAATTCTTTCGCACAAATTGAACAGAAAGGGTGCTTTATGAAAAAAATGATTTTATTGTCCTGCGTACTGTTGCTTAGCTCGCAAATGGCTGTGGCAGGTAGATTTCTGCCGAAGGATATACGTTTAGCTGTTCTAAAAAAGGTTGATTATCCTAATGTTGTGCTTGCAGGTGATGGATGGACGTGGACGCAGATCCTGACTTTGGGAATTGTTGATAACAATAGAACTGAAGCGGAGGCTTTGGGTAGTATTCGGATTAAAGATACATATAATCGGTTTATTACGAAAAACAAATTACCTACCCATGTGGGACAGCCTGTGGGTGTGTTTTTTGATAGCCAAGGGCAAGTTAAGGAGGTTTGGATTTTAACGCCGAAAGAACGCGAAGAGTTGAAACAAAGAAAATAGATCGCTTTTCTCTTAATACAGCAGGATTGGTTAAAATAAATTTTGCAATAAATCAGTGCGCACAATTTCAAACCCGAATACATAACGGCAGTTATGTATCCGGGTTGATTGTTTGAATATTTACCCACCATGGTGGTTGTCGTTTTGACTCCTGTCTGTAGATGGTAATAAAGCGTAATCTAGTGATTTGATTTTATTTTTTAGAAAATTGCTCTATAATCCGCCGCTTTTTACAACAATCAGCCCCGCAATTACGGGCAACCTGAGAAAGAACCAAACCATGAAAAAAGTCTTTATCCGCACCTTCGGCTGCCAAATGAACGAGTACGACAGCGAAAAAATGCTTTCCGTTTTGGAAGAAGAACATGGAGGCATCGAACAAGTATCCGAACCTGATGAGGCCGATATCATTTTATTTAATACTTGTTCCGTTCGGGAAAAGGCGCAGGAAAAAGTATTTTCCGATTTGGGGCGCGTTCGTCCGCTAAAGGATAAAAATCCTGATTTGATTATCGGCGTGGCCGGTTGTGTTGCCTCCCAGGAAGGCGAAGCGATTGTCAAGCGTGCTCCCTTTGTCGACGTCGTGTTTGGCCCGCAAACCTTACACCGCCTGCCCAAGCTGATTGACGACAAAAAACACACCGGCCGTCCGCAGGTCGATATCTCTTTCCCCGAGATTGAAAAATTTGACCATCTGCCTCCCGCCCGCGTAGACGGCGGCGCTGCGTTTATCTCCATTATGGAAGGCTGCTCAAAATATTGTTCTTTCTGCGTCGTTCCCTATACGCGTGGCGAAGAATTTTCCCGACCGCTTACCGATGTGCTTACCGAAATTGTAGGCTTGGCGCAACAAGGCGTAAAAGAAATCAATTTGTTGGGACAAAACGTCAACGCCTATCGCGGCCCAATGGACGACGGCGGTATCTGTGATTTTGCCACTTTGCTGCGCATCGTCCATGAAATCCCCGGTATCGAGCGCATCCGCTTCACCACTAGCCACCCGCGCGAATTTTCCGATGCCATCATCGAGTGCTACCGCGACCTGCCCAAACTCGTTTCCCATCTGCACCTGCCGATTCAAAGCGGCTCCGATCGCGTCCTCTCGGCCATGAAGCGCGGCTATACCGCTCTCGAATACAAATCCATCATCCGTAAACTGCGCGCCATCCGCCCGGACTTATGCCTGAGCAGCGATTTTATTGTCGGTTTCCCCGGCGAAACCGAGCGCGAATTTGAGCAGACCCTGAAACTGGTGAAAGACATCGCCTTTGACCTGAGCTTTGTCTTTATCTACAGCCCCCGTCCCGGCACACCGGCAGCTAGTTTGCACGACGATACCCCGCATGAAGAAAAAGTGCGCCGCCTCGAAGCGCTGAACGAAGTTATCGAGGCTGAAACCGCACGCATCAACCAAACCATGATCGGTACTGTACAGCGCTGCCTGGTTGAAGGCGTGTCGAAAAAAGATCCCGACCAATTACAGGCGCGCACGACCAACAACCGCGTCGTCAATTTTACCGGCAGCCCTGACCTGATTAATGAAATGGTTGATATCGAAATTACCAAAGCTTTCACCTTCTCGCTGCGGGGCAAACTGTTTGCGGATACCTGAGACGGATAATAGTGGCACTTACAGCGTAAAAAGGACGTTTAACATAAAGCTGCAAAAAAATATGGGGCTGTCCTAGGGTCTGTTGACATTCAATTTTTCACAGTATCATACAGATATGACCAGATATACCCTATCCGATGCCCAGTGGGCAGCCATCGAACCGCT
>NZ_JBKGTW010000018.1:0-38237 GCF_046546535.1 Neisseria sp. WLZKY-1 | reverse complement strand
AAAGCAGACAATATCCTCGTCAGGCTGCGTTTTCCCGCCGCTGAAAGTCACACGGATATCATGCTCCCTGCCTGAGTCCAGTGCCAAACTGGAAACAAGATTGGCTCGGTTGTCGACATAAGCGTGACGATGTATCAATCTGCCATCATTAGAAACTTCCGAAAATGTACCGGTGTACTGCGGATGCACTTCGCGGCGAACCCTCGTCTGTCCGTTCAGGCTGATTTCCACCAGTACCGCATGGCTGCCAGCCTCATTGACTACTTGCGACACAAAACCCGACGCCGTCACCTGCAAAGACAAAAACGTCAGCAGACGGGGGAACGGAACGGTGCCCAAGTGCAGCGTGTAGCCGTCACGTCCCTGCGGCAGATGATACATTTTCAGCACGTCCCCTTCGATTTTGTCCGCCTTCACCGTCCCTTCAAAACGTCCGTTTTTCGCATACAGATTCCCCCGCGCGTCCACGGTAAAGCTGCCGTTGCCGTTGTTAATACTCACGCTGTTTAGGCTACCTGCCGTCACATTGCCCAAGTTGGCCGAAATGGCAGAGAGAGTAGAAGTTTGAATGTGCTTTGCCTGCACTGTCCCGTCGGCAATCAAATCCCCCGACAAAGCCACCTTGCCACGGGTAACGGTAAACATCGGCCGGATTTGCTTGGTCGTCGGCTCGATAACGGCGAACTTGTCCGCCCAAACCAGCACTTCGCTTTCCGCCGTTTGGCCGTCCGCGCCCTGCGTAATGCCTGCGAACACCTTGCGGCCTCTGGCGATGGTTTCGGTTTTGATGCCGTGCATCGCCTGCACCTTGCCGTCCAGCGTAGTCAGCGCTTTCGACGTCGTTTCCACCGTGGCGGCGGCTTTGCCCAGCTTGGCGGTCAGCTTCTTCTTATCCTCAGCCTCTGCCTTCTTCTCGTTGGCGTAGGTCGACTGAAACCTCTCGATATCCGCTTGCGCCTTGCGTGCCAGCCTGTCCGTCTCCTCGGCGAGTTTCCTCACCGCATCGGCCTTGGCCTGCGCCCCGTCAACGGTTTCGTCCTGCACCCAGTCCGTCCATTGGTCTTTGGTGTAGGTGCGCGTCTCGTGCGTATAAACCACGTCGGACTTGCGCCGCCACACAGTACCGTCGGACAAAGAGGCCGTCTGAAAGGCTTCCCCTCCCGTCGGGTTTTCAAACGGCACGCGCGTTTCCAGCGCGGCGAAGCCGTCCCTGCCGACGCCGCCGCGCAAACCGATAACGGCGGCCGTCTTAAACTCGGTCACCGTCTGGCGTTTGTAGTTCTGCCAGTACCAAGACGGCGGCTGATTGTCGTTGCGCGTATCGGGTACTTGGAACTTGGCCGACATCGTTTTTTGCACGATGGCCTCCGCCTGCGCCACCGTGACACTGGTCTGTTCCAAACGACTGATTTTTGCCTCGGCGGCGGCATTCAGACCGTCGGCATACGCCTTGGCATCGGCCAGTGCCTTGTCGGCTTTGGCCTTGGCGTCGGCGGCCGCCTGCTGTTTGACCACGGCATCCTTTGCCGCTGCGTCGGCTATTGCCTGCGCCTTGGCTGCATCGGCCTTGCTCTGCGCGTCGCCCGCCGCTGCGGCAACTGCTGCCGCCTTGGCCGTGTCGGCTTTGGCCTGCGCCGCCCGTTCCGCAGCGGCAAGGGCTGCCGCCTTGGCGGCATCGGCCTTATCCTGCGCCGTCTGCGCCGCCGCCGTCACGGCTGCCACCTTGGCCCTGTCCGCCGCCGCCAGCCATCTGCTTTCCAAAGCCGTCTGCGCGATGGAGGCCACTTCCGTCTTGTCGGCTTTGGCGGATTTCAAGGAGGTAATCTGCGACGTATTGCCCGCAACCTGCGCCTTGGCGGTTTTCAGCTCTTCGGCAACGGCTTTGTCACGCTCTGCCGCCGTCCGTTTGTAGCCGCTAAAGTCGGCCTCCGTCCGTTCGGCAAGGGTTTTGGCCGCATCGGCGATTTTCTTCACCGCATCGGCCTTGGCCTGCGCTCCGCCCACTGTCTCGTCCTGCTGCCAGTCCGTCCAAGCGTCGCGGGAGTAGGTGCTCGTCGCGAGTATATAAGACACATCCGACTTGCGCCGCCACACCGTGCCGTCAGACAAAGAGGCCGTCTGAAAGACCTGACCACCCGTCGGGTTTGTAAACGGCACGGAGGTTTCCATAACACAAAAAGCGTTATTGCCCACGCCGCCGCGCAAACCGAGAACGGAAGCTTTCTTAAACTCCGTCACGTTTTGACGCGGGTAGTTTTCCCAGTACCAAGAGGGCGGCTGATTGTCGTCGCGCGTATCAGGCACTTGGAACTTGGCCGACAACGTGCTTTGTGCGATGGCCTCCGCCTGCTGCCGCGTGACACTGGTCTGTTTCAGATTCGTCACGTCCGCCGCGATACGCTCTGCCGTCTCGCCGACGTCTTCGGGCGCGGGCGTCCAGTCTGTCCCCATCGTGCCGCGTTCCAGCTTGATGCGGCTGATGCGGCTTGTAGACGCACCACTGTTCGGGAAAAAGTAGACATTCAGATGGGAGTTGTTAGCATATTCACCCACACCATCGCCGTCAGTGGGTAACGCCCACTTGCCCGCGCCGCGCCAGAGGCCGTCTGAAACCTTAGTCAAGTTAAACAGCAGTCCTAAGCCACGCGAGTTGTATATGCCGACCCCCGTCCTGTCCGCGCCAAGCTCACCCCACAAAGTGACGGTGACATCTTCGCCGACGGCGGGGGCTTCGGCCAGCGCAAAGCGGGCGAGATAGTCGTAACCCGCATCGGGCGCGGACTGTTTGAGCAGATTGCGCCCGCCCACGGAAAGGTTGCCCAGCCGCGCGGTGAGGTTGTCCACCGCCTGTACGCGGGCGCGGTCGGCCTGCGCCACGCTTTCGCGCAGGCTTGTAATACTGCCCTCGGCCTGCCCCATGCGCGTGTTCAAAGCGGCGGTTTCGGCGGCGCGGGTTTTGTCCTTGTCCGCCAGCGTGCTTTGCTCGCGCGTGATGCCTGCGATTTGCCCGTCCAGCTTCGCCGCCAGCGACTGCCGTGCCTGCGCCTCGGCCTTGTCGCCGTCGGCGCGGGCTTTCTTTTCAAGCTCCAAACCTGCGGCGGTCTTACCCTGCGCAGCGGTGACGGTTTGGATTTGCGTTGCCTGCGTATTGTTCACCGTCTCGACAGACGTGATTTTCGTCCCCAGCTCGCGCGATTTGGCTGCCAAATCGTCGGCGGCGGTTTTGGCGGCCGTCCGAATATCGCGGCTGCGGGCTTCGGCTTCACCTGCCAGAGCCTGCCGCCGTGCGGCGGCTTCGTCGGCAAGGGCTTTCATCCGTGCGGCGGCTTCTGCGGCCGTTTTTTTGCCTGCCTCGGCAAGGGCGGCGTTTTTACCGGCTTCGATTTTGCCGTCCAGCAGATCTTTCAGACTCTGCGACAGACTGCTCTCGGTAATCTGCTTCTCAATCAGCTTCACCAGCGGCGCGGGGTTCGGGTCGGACGTGCCGCGCACGGGGGCGGTAAATTCCCCCGTATTGCCCGCCGCATCGCGCACGCGCAGCCAAAACCAAAATTCGTCCGCCGCGCCGACGCCCGTCAGCGTGTAAGTGTTCTGCGGGTAGGGCAGTTCGGCCAGTTTCTGCGCTTTGGACAAATCGGCGGTTCTGCCGTAGCGGATTTCCACCGCCAACTCGTCGACCACCGTCTGCGGCCATGTCCACACAAGGTCTACCGCCAGCGTTTTGCCCACGGTACGCACGGCGCTGATTTCGTAGTCCAGCGTCCACGCTCTAACCAGCGGCTCGGAATAGACGCCGCGTGCGTTGCGGCCGCGTATTTCGGCGCGGTAGCTGCCTTTGGGCAGGCCGTGCAGCACGATTTCCGCCGACGCCGCATCGGGAATATGGCGGTAAAGTTTGCCGTCGCGGTAGATTTTGATGTCGTAGGACAGCACCTGTCCGTCCGCCGTCAGATTGTCCCATGTCAGCGTCACCTTGCCGCCGCCCGCATGCAGCGACGGATTCGCCAGCAGCGGATCGGCGCGGCGCAGGCTGTGCACTTCGCGCGAAAAATCGGCCGAAGTGTCCACCGCCGCATATTTGGCCGGGTCGTGCAGCAGGGCGGTGACGGTGTAAGTGCCGCCTTCCGTATTCTCTTTGATACCGACACAGCGGAACAGGCGCGGCTTGACCCTGCCCGACAAAATCCACACGTCTCCCTCCGCTACGGCGGGGGCGGCGTCCAAAACCAACGTATCGGGCGCAGGCTGCGCCGTCACCTTCGCCGACACGATGCCGTCCGCCGAGGGTAGGCGCAGCATAGAGCCGACGGCGGTTTTCACCGGCCTGTCCAGCGTCGCCGTGCCGCCCGACACCGATTTCAGACGGCCTGACAGCTCTGCGCCCGCATAATCGTTGTCCACCACCTGCACAATGTCCCACGGCAGATGCTTCAAACCCTCGCGGCCGACGGCAAACGTCACCGTATTCTGCTGGCGCAGCTCCGTTTGCAGCGTCCATTGCGCAAAGCGCACCGCCTGGCCGCGCGAATCGCAGCCGAAAGCCGTCACCTGCTTGATGTTCAGGCCGTAGCGGGCGACGGCTTCGTCGTCGGCAACGTATTCCGTTTTGGCGCGGTAGCTGTCGTTTTTGTCGAGATACTGCACCTGCACGGCGGTGTGGATGCTTTTCAAAGCCGCGCTGCCGTAGGAAAACTGCCCGTCCAGCACATTGGCATTGGTATAGAGCGCGATGGGGTCGGCGTCCAAATCGGCCACGACGGACAGCCGCTCACCGTTCCACAGCGGCAGGCCGCAAAACACACTGCACAAAGTCTGCAACAGCTCGCCCGCCTGCTTCATATCGGTGATATAGGCATTGCACACATAGCGCGGCTCCCGCCCGCCGAAGCCGTCCGGCACAAGATCGTCGCAGTAGCGGCCGATTTCATACAGCGCCCACTTGTCGATCTGACCCGGCAACAGCCGCCGCGCCAGCGTCGAATAGCGCGGCCGCGTCAACAGGTCATAAAACACCCATGCCGGATTGTTCGTCCACGCCGTTTTGAAACTGCCGTCCCAAATGCCCGCGTAGCTTCTCGTCTCCGGGTCGTAGTTCGACGGCACCTGCAACAGCAGCCCGCGAATCAGGAAATTGCGGCGTGGAACGCTGCTACCGAACTGGTCGGAATCGATGTGCAGCGCGGCAAAGGCCGTGTGCGGATAACACAGGCGCGCATCAACGATTTCCACAAAAGACGCAAAAAACGTATTGTTCGACACCTTGTCGCTCGTGCTGTCGGGCGTATTGCGCGACACCCGCACCGTAAACGGCACGGAAGGCAGCTTGTCGAACACCGCGTCCTGATAATATGCACCGCTGCCTTTTTCCGTGAAACGCACCTGCTGCGACACACTGCCCGACTTGCCCGCCAGCGTCACCGTCAGCGACGTGTCCGCCGCCAGCGTATCGCCGTTGTCGTTCACCCGTGCATTGCGCTCCACCCCCACCGTCACCCGCAGGCGCGAAACCAGCGGGTCGGACACCGAACGCACCACCGGCGTACTGTACTTCACCGCCGCCGACACCGACACCGTCCGCTCCGACGCATCGAAGCCCGGAACGTAGGACTGATCGGGCGTGCCGCGCTGGAAAAAGCCTGTGATGCCCTTGAAATTGAACGAACCGTCGGCGTTCTGTACCACCGTATCGTTCAGGAACACCGACTTGAAGGGCGCATCCTGCCCGTTGGCAAAACCCGCGATTTCCCCCTCGGAAACCACATCGATGATTTTTAAAGACTGTGCCGAAGACAAAGAGTTCGGCGCTTCATAGGGCACATGCTGCCCGCCGCCCGACTTGCCGCCCATAGCGTATCCTTCCGTTTCGCAAACACAAAGGCCGTCTGAAAATTTCAGACGGCTTAAACTTATTTTATTGACTAAAACTTATAAAATACTTATAATAAACCCATGAACAAAATCGTCTACCGCCCCAAAGCTGCCAAACAGCTGCGGAAAATACCCGAGCAGCAGCAGATACGCGCCAAAATCAAAGGATTGGCCGCCATGCCCAACTGCACCGGCGTCAAGGCTTTATCCAACCATATCCACCAATACCGCCTGCGCGTCGGCAACTACCGCGTATTTTTCAATTTCGACGGCACGGTACACATCGTCAGCATAGAAGAGGTTAAAAAACGAGATGAAAACACCTACTGATTACCAAATCATCCGCGACGCGGCAGGCAACCCCGCCTTTGCCGTTGTCCCGTTCGCCGATTTCCAACGCCTGCTCCATCCCGTCGATGCAGAAGGCGGCATCCCCGCCGAAGTGGTCGATTTGTCGTTTGACAAAGGTTGGACGCCCCTGCGCGCATGGCGCGAATACCTAGGGCTGACACAGGCCGAAGCGGCGGAAAAAGCGGGTATCAGCCAGTCGGCCTATTCGCAGCACGAAAACAGCGCCACACTGCGCAAATCCACTCGCGCCAAACTCGCCGCCGCCTTGGGAATTTACGCCGAACAACTCGATTTCTGAACAAAGGCCGTCTGAAATTTCAGACGGCCTCTACTCTTTCACATACTCCGCCGTGTAGTTCCGCGCCCTCACCGAATCGTCGGCGAAGTCCGTATTGTATTTTTGCCCGTTCGGGGCGGTTGCCGCCACGCCTGCGGCAAACGTGCGCTTCATGCCCAGCGTCAAATCCACCGCCAGCGGGTCGGACGGCGTGCCCGCCTGTTCCGGACGGCGGATGCCCGACCAGCGCGCCAAAAAACCGCCCGGCTGCGCCGCCGCGCCCGTTGCCAGCCGCCGCGACTCCACCCCCTGCGAGGCCACGCGGCTGCCCGTGTAGACCAAACCGTAGGCCAGCGGCACCGGCTGCCCCTGCGCCGCCGTGTTGGCGAGATGGGAAAACGCCGTATTGCGGCTGCTCGCCGCCCCGCTTCTGCCCTGATCGGGCTTGGGCTGCTTTGTCAGCATCTGCGCCACGCCGCCCAACACCATGCCGATGCCCGCACTCGTTACCGCCGACAGCATCGCGCCGCCCGCCGCCCAGCCCAGCGGATTCCACCATGCCACCGCCAAGAGGGCGATACCGGCGACCAACTGCCCGGCCTTACCCGCTCCCGCCGTGCGCGGCACGATATGCAGCACCCCCGAAGCAGGCCGTCTGAACGCATCGTCCAGAGCGTCTTCCCCGTAATCGCGTCCCTGAAAACGCACCTGAAACAACCCGTCGGCTACCTTGCGCCGCAGGCCGCGTATCTGGGCAAACAGCGCGTGCAGCGCCTCGGCGGGCGTGTCGGCGTGCAAATCGAAACGGCGCCCGAACTGTGCCAGAGCGCCATAGAGTCTTACCGTAATCATATTGTCACCGTGTGCATCAAATCGTTTTCCACCGCTTGCACCATCCCTGCCTGCCAGAGCGGATGCCGCCAAACGCTGTGTATGCGTTCGCGCCACCAATCCGTCAGCCTCTCGCGGCGCGAAAGCTGGTTGTAGGCATGGTGCAGAATCCGCCCCTGCCCGAGATACAGCGCCAGATGCGACGGCTTCCCGCCGTGCACCGTCAGCAGCACGTCGCCCGCTTCGAGGCCGTCTGAAACGGCAAAACCGCACGCGGCCAAATGTTCGGGCAGACGGCCGCGTGCCGCATCACCGTCCAAATCCGTGCGCACCCCGTCGGGCAGGTCAATACCCGCCAGCATATAGGCATCGCGTACCAGCGCGCCGCAGTCCGCCGTCCCGTACGCAAACACCCGCCCGCGCAGATGCGGACAACAGCGGAACACCTTCACACGGCCGCCCGTATACAGCACCCACGGCAGGCCGGTGAGTACCTGCGACTGCCTGTCCGCCCCCGACAAAAACGGCTCGCCCTGCGGATGCGAATGGACGATAGCGGCAACATCTTCCCGCCACGCCCGGGGCGCAATCTCAAAGGTTTCAGACGGCTTGTCCGCCACATTGTCCAGCGGCAGATAGCGGCCGTCTGAAAGCACAAAGCCGCAGATTTCCTCCTGCGGCCTGCTTCGCGCATGGGCGGCAATGTCCCGCGCCGTTTGTCCGCACAGCATCATGACGACAACACCTTGTCCGCCGACGGGAAACCGCCGTAGGGCAGCGCCGCCGTTGCGCCGTAACGCGCCATACAGCCCAAGAGCTTGTGGCTGCAATCGTCCTTTTTTGCATCGTCGGTCGGCATATCGAAACGGTCGGCCACGGGACGCCCCGTATAGCCGCACTCCGCGCCGCGATACTGCCACGGACACCTGTCCGCCATCATCAGCCGCGCCGGCACAAGCGCACCGTCCGCCTCCGAAGGCGCGGACAGCTCGAACACCGCCTTTTCCGCCGTCAGCGACACCATCCGCTCGACGACAAAGCACATCCGCACCGCCTGCGACGCATCTGCAGACGGATTCGCCCCTGAAGCAAAATTCGCCGCATCGAGAAACTGCGCGTACACCTGATAGCGCGTCACCGCCGCCCCGACCACACTGCCGTAACTCTCCACCATCCCCGTTACCAAACCGAACAGATTCGACAGCGACAGCGTCGGCCGGTTGCCCGCTCCCTGCGACGAACTTTCAAAGCCCTCCGCATAAACCGGATAAGGCTCGTACGCCTGCCCGGCGAAGATGACCGATCCGTTTTTCTCGTTCACCTGATTGCACAAACGGTAAACCTGCCCGCCCAAGGCACGCAAATCCACCTCCCACAGCTCGACCATCACATCCTGCCGCTGCGCCGACAACGCCTTCAACATCGGCGCCGACAACAAAGCCATACGCGCATTCATGATAAAACCTCCTCAAATGTTGCCGAAATCTTCCACACCGCGCCGCCCAGCGGCTCGCGCCGGTATTCCGACACCTTCACCAACAAACGCGCCTCCGAGGGCAGCGGACGGAACCAAAACGCCTCCACCCCGCGCATCGAATCGAAAAACGCCGCGATTTCGTCAATCACCGGCTTCATATCCGTCTTCGACACCTCCCAAGAGCGCCGCGACGGACGCAGAAACTTCGGCTGCCGCTGCTCGTAGCCGCCGCCGAACTGCACCGTGCGCACATCGAACACCGTCTTGACCGAAGTGCCGGACACATCGACCGGCCAGTCAAACGACCTTGCCATAAAACCTCCGCAACAAAACAGGCCGTCTGAAACATTCAGACGGCCTCACACTTTCAGACGGCCTCAAGCTCGAATAGCCTGATAAATCGCCCCGCCCGGACGCAGACTGTTCCCCACCTCCGTGCGCGCCGCATTGACCGCGATTTCCCGCACCGCCTTCAACACCCCGGCGTGCGCACCGTCTTCCGCATCCTGCCGTACATTATCTCCGCCGCCCTGCACATTCACCGTTACCGAGATATTCGTATTCTGCGCCACGGCCTGACGGTTTAACGCGGCGGCAACGGGAGAGGGCAGCCCGACCGTGCCGCCGTCGGCAAAACCGCGCAGCCGCAGCCGCTCCACCGCCCGCACCCCGCCGTGGCGGCGCACGTCCGCCTGCGAAAAAACCACCTCGCCGCGATGGACGATGCCCGCAGGCTCATACTTGCCGCCGCCGCCCGTATAGCCGCCCGTACTGCCCGCAAGGCCGTACAGCCCGACCGTGCCGCCGTCGGCAAACTTGCCGGTCAAAACCCGCCCGACAGAAGCGAGAAAGGGCGAAGACGACCCCGCCAGCGCATTGCCGCCCGCCTTCATCGCGTTGAGAATGGCCATCTTCACCATCATGCGCGAAATGTCCTGCAAAACCGAAACCGTCAGACTGCGGAAATCCAGCTTGCCCGTAGCGACAAAATCCGCCAGTGCGTCGCCCATTTTGGCGAAAGACGCCTCAACCTGTTTGGCGACGTTCTCATGCAGCGTACCCAGGCTTTCGACATAGCCGTCTATCCCTGCGGCAATGCCGCCCTGCCAGTCGTTTGCCTTCTCTTCGCGCAGCTTTTGGACAGCCAGCCGCGCCTCTTCCGCCGCCTGCTTCTGCGCCAGCAGGCCGTCGACATAGCCCTGTGACGCCCCGTCCTTCTGCGCCTGCACCACCATCAGATCGTACTTGCGCTCCAGCCGCAGCCGCGCCGTCTCGTCCGCCGTTTTGCCGATTAAATCCAGCTCGAACAAACGGTCGGAAAAATCCCGCTCCGCCTCCTCGGCCAGCTCTTTCAGACGGTCTCTTTCCTCCGCCTCGCGCGAGAGCGCGTCCAGCGTCTCCCGTTTCGCCGCCAACTGCGCCTTTTCCTCTGCTGACAAATCTTTCAGACGGCCTTTTTCCAACTCATAGCCGAACTTCTGCGCCTCGGACAGCAGCCCCACCATATCAATCTGCCGCTGCAAATCTTCCAGCGTCTGCGCGTACAAATCGGGCGGCAGCTCGGCATAGGCTTGGCGCGGGTCGTCCTTAAACTCCCCCCTGCCGCCGTTGAGCCAGTCGAGATTAGCCGACACGCCCGCCCAATGGCCGCGCGTTTCTTTGGGCGCGGCACGCCCCGATTTCAGGCGTTTGAGCGTATTGCCCTCGCCGTGGTTGTAGGCATTGACGGCCAGCTCCACATTACCGTCGAACATTTTCAGCAGATATTTCAGATAACGCGCCGCCCCTTCCGCCGAAGAGCGCACATCATTGACGTTCACTCCCCAATGTTTGGCCGAATCGGGCATAAACTGAAACGCGCCGCGCGCGCCTACGGGCGAAACCGCAGCGGCATTGCCGCGCGATTCCTGCATTTCCAAAGCCGCCAGCAGGTTTTTCGGCAAACCGTGCCGCTGCTCCAGTTCGGCGTAGCGGTGGCGGTGCGCGTGCCCCAGCACCCGCTCCCCCGCGCCGCCGCGCCATAGTTTTTCCGTAGCGGTGATTTTTTTGCGCTTTTCCAGCTCCTTTGTCCGCAGCTTTTCTTCACGGTTGGCGGCCTGCAAACGCTTGCGGTCTTTTTCCTGCCACGCCGCCGCCTGTTTTTCCAACTCGATTTTCTTACGGATTTCGGGAAACGCCTCAAAGGCTTTCAAAGTCGCATCTTCGTCGGCAATACCCTTGCGCACAAACGCCGCTTTGACTTTCGCCATTTCCTTGGCCGTCGCGTCGTCGTAACCCTTTTCGCGGAAGGAAATGTAAGCCGAATTGTCGGCAACGGAATCCGCCCACCGACCTTGCAGCTTTTCCACCTCGGCCACGGCGGCCTTCACTTTTGCCGTGTAGTTCTCCGTTTTCCGGGCAAGCTCGGCAACCCCGTCCGCCGCCTTGCCCGCCGCAGGCTGCAAATCCGCCACCTTGCCGTTCAAAGCGTCCTGCTCCAGCTTCAGATTCGCGCCGACGGTTTTCGCCTGCTCGTATTCCCGTGCCAGCTTCAGAATGCTCTCGCGTGTCGCTTCATTGGCATCCGTGCCGTTGAGCATCGCCGCATTCAAATCCTCCAGCTTGATTTTGCCTTCGGTAAAGCTGCGCATCAGCTCTTCCATGCCCTTCACATGGTCGTAGCCGTAAATCAGGCCTGCTTTGCGTCCCTCCAACTCTTTATTGACATCGGCAATCTTCTCTTTCAGCTCCTCCATTTGCCGCGTTTGGCCTTGGGTGTTGAGCCTCTTATATTCCTCAACCGTCTTGCGCAGCCTGTCGGCATTGATTTCCAAAGCATCGCTGTTGTCGGCCACCGAAGAGGTCAGATACGCATAAGCCCCCGCCGCCGCCCCGGCCGCCAGCACCAAGCCCACCGGCCCCATCAGCAGCGACTGCGTCGCCGCCAGCAGGCCGTTCATCGTCAGCAGCCGCACCGACGTCCCTGCCACCGCCACCTGCGCCGTCACCAGCATACGGACAAACGCAATCCCGCCCGCCGTTGCCGCGCCGAAAGCCAAAGCATCGATATGTTTGCCCGCCGTCAGCAGCATCTCCGCCAGCGCGCGGCTCGCTCCCGTCGTCTTGTCCGCCTCACCGGCAAACTTCGTCAGACTGTCGTTGAACGACTGGAACGCCTGTCCCACCGTCGCCTGCGTCTTGGCAAAGTCCGAGTCCACCGAATCGGAAACCCGCAGCAGCGCCTGCGTCACCGCCTCCGCCGTCAGCTTGCCGTCCGCCGCCATCGCCCGCAGCTCGCCGCGCGACACACCCAGCCCGCGCGCCATCGCGTCCATCACCGCCGGCGTGTTTTCCGCCATCGAATTGAACTCGTCGCCGCGCAGCACACCCGAAGCCAACGCCTGCCCGAACTGCACCATCGCCGCCTGCGCCGCCCCCGCCGACGCGCCCGACAAAGCCACCGCCTTGCCCATCGTCTCCGTCGCACGCGCCACCTGCTCCTGCGACAGCTTCAAACGCTGCGCGTTCTGCGCGAAACGCTGGTACACCTGCACCGTACCTTCCCACGAAGAGCGCGTCCGCTGCGCGATGCGGAACGTCTCCTCCGTTGCCGCATTCAGCCCCTGCTGCGAATCCGTCACCAGCCGCAGACGGTTTTGCAGATTGGTGTAACCGTCCGCCCGCATCACCAAAGCCTGCGCCGCCTGCCAGGTCAGATAGCCCGCCGCCAGCCGCTTCACCGCCTGCGTCATCGCATCCAGCCGCCCCGACTGGTCGGCCGCATCCCTGCCCAACTGCCGCACCTTTTTCGCCGACAACTCCCCGTTCTCCGTCAGCGCGTGCAACTCCTTGGCCAAAGCCGCAACCGTCGTTTTCGCCTGCGACGGGTCGATTTCGATAACCAGACGGGATTTCTGTTCTGCCATATGGGACTCCGGACAAAAAGGCCGCCTGAAAGGTTTCAGACGGCCTCGATAAAACGTATATTGACGCTATACGGATATTACTGTATAGTTACGCTATACAGCAAGGAAACGTCATGATAAAAAGTTTCAAGCACAAAGGCTTGCAGAAATTCTTTGAAACGGGCAGTAAAGCGGGCATACAGGCCGCCCATGCCGCAAAACTTCGCCTGCAACTGACCGCCCTCGACAACGCGGCAAGCCCGCAGGATATGAATACCCCCGCATGGCGGTTGCACCCGTTGACGGGGAATCTGCAAGACCATTGGAGCATTACCGTCAACGGCAACTGGCGGCTGACCTTCAAATTTGAAAACGGCCATGCCGAAATTGTCGATTATCAGGACTATCACTAAGGAAGGCATCATGGAAATGTACAACCCCGCCCATCCGGGCGAAGTGCTGCGCGAATACCTCGGCGAAACCAGCGTCACCGAAGCAGCCCGCCGCCTTGGCGTCACCCGCGCCGCCCTCTCGCGCATCCTCAACGGCAAAGCCGCCGTATCCGCCGACATGGCCGTGCGTCTGTCCGTCCTGCTGGGCACAAGCAGCCGCATGTGGCTGGATATGCAGAGTCGTTACGACCTGTGGCACGCCGAACAAACCCCGCACGACTTCGTCGTCCCTCTGGCCGTACCCTTGGCATAGCAGATTCAGGCCGTCTGAAAGGATTTCAGACGGCCTCTAAACCCCCGCCATCGCCGCATCGTCAATCGCAAACACCGCACGGTTGAGCAAAGCTCGCGATACCGGCACATCCGCGCAATCGGCAAAATCCGCCACATCGCGCAGCGACAACGGCAAAGGCACACCCTGCTCGTAGCGGCGGGCGCGGGCGATTTGCACGTAAGCGGCGACCAGATAATCCGCCAGATACGAATATTCCGGTGCCGCCTCCTGCGGCAGATTCAGGTAGTCGCGGACGTTTTTCCGCTTTTGCGACTGCCCTTGTGCCCGCCACCTGTACCAGGCGACGGCTTTTTTACCGCCTCGTCCTCTTCCTGCCACAACTCCGCCTGCAAAGCCTCCGCCTGCATCTTCGCCCACGACCACAGCACCAGCCCCGTTTTCGACTGCGAAAACACCATACAGGCCGTCTCGGGCGAGTAGGGCAGGGCGTTGCCGTCCGCATCCTCCAAACCCTCCCAGTCCGCCACCAGATAACGCGCCACCGCCTCCGCATCGCGCAACACCCAAGGCTGTGCATCCTCCGCAATCCCCGCAATATCCGAACCCTCCGCGCGCACCGCCAACTGCAAACGCTCCTGCGCCACCTGATAGCGCGGCTCGTCTATCGGACGGATCAGAAAACGCGCCACCACCTCCCCGTCCTGCTCGAAACCGAACCACCTTGCCCCCGCTTCGGGCTTTTTCACAATCTTCAAAGCCATATTCCCACTCCTTTAAGGTTTCGCCACCCGTTTCAACACCGGCGACACATCCTGAACCGTATACTCGAACTGCGTACTCAACAAATCGTCCGCCCCGCCCGAAGGCAGCGAACCCTTCACCGTCACCACCGGCAGCGACAACTCATACTTATTGCCCGCCGCATCGCCAAAGGGAACAACCAAGGCTAGCTTACCGTTGGCAAACTGCTTCTCGTAAATCTCCGCCGACTTCTGCGACCACGCCACCGTAAACGAACCACTGATTGACGCACGGCCTTCCAACTGCTTGCCCGCCGACAAACCCGCACCCAAACACTTCTGCGCCTTCATCCCGTTGTCCAACTCGAACGAAAAGGCCGTCACACAGGCCACCCCGCGCAGCGGCGCACCGTCCAGCGTGATTTCGCCCACCCCGACATTGGTAAACTCCTCCGCCAAAGCCGCAGCGGCCACCGTACCCGCAGGCGCGGCATTAGCCTGCGAACGCTCCAAACCCGCCATCGTGAACTTAAAGGTAATCAGCCCCTCCTCGGGAATGTCCAGCGCGAACTTCGCCACATGCAAACCCTTAAACGTATGGTAATTGCCGATGTCCCGGTAAGCACGCACCGCCGAAAAAGTCTTGCGCACCTCGCCGACCGACAGCGCGTCCGTCTTCCACTCGTTGAAAAATGCCGCCGCCAGCAGCGCGTCATACGTGGCAAACGACGCATTGGCCTCAATATCGCCTGCGATTTCCAAGCCCGTGATATAACTGCCGCGCCCGATGCGCCCGTCAACCACCGTATCCGACTCCGTCTTATTCGGCGCACCGTCCAGCGACAGCGCCTTAAAGGGCAGCGTCGCCCACTTCGGATTGTTCGGCGTCGTACCTGCCGCCGCCTCCGCCACAATATAAAGACTCTGCTTCGCACCCGAACTCATGGGTATTTCCTTTCATAAAAAAACAGTCAAAACAAAGGCCGTCTGAAAGTCCCGTTTGGGTTTTCAGACGGCCTTAATCAAAAACGGCACGCGCACATTCTTCTGCCACCATAAACCGTCGTCCGACAGCCCCACATCCGCCGTCTCCGCCGCCTGCAACTCAAAGCCCGGTGCGAAATGCCATTCCAGCAGCCGCACCAACGCGCCCGCCGCTTCTTCCAGCGCACCCGTATACTCCGCCGCAGGCGCGAAACACTGCACCGTCACCAGCCCCGTCCGCCGCGTCAGCGGCATATCGCCGAAGCCCGCAAACAAACCCTGCGCCCCGCTGAAGCCCAGCCGCAGCCACAAACCGCGCGGCGGCGAAAACCCCGAACCGTTCGGCACATCCACCGCCGCCTCCGCCACAATGCCCGCCTGCAAAACCAAGGCAGACACCGCCTGCCTGAACTCATATTCCGTCATCTGAATTTCTGCACCGCATAATTGAACGACACCGCATACACCCCGTCCGCCGCCTGCTGCGACCACCCGTTTTCCAGCCGCGCCGCATAAGGCAGATTCGTTTGGATATAGACGGGCGGGAACGCCCCCTTCGGCACACCACGAATCACCGCCGCCCCCGCATCCAGAGTCAGCGTCCCCGTCCTGTCCTCCGCCTCCGTCAGCCCGTAATCAGGTTGCCCCACCGACACCGTATGGCTGCCGCGAAACCGCCCCGTATCCACCGGCGAACGCAGCACCACCGCATTCAGACAGGTCAGAGCAAACGCACGCCAACGCTTTTCCGCTTCCTCTTCGACCAACTCCGCGAACAAATCCGGTTTCCTGTCCCAAGCCATCTCACACCCTCCGGTACTGCACCGTCCACACCGCCCCGACCGGGTCTTGCCGCACCTCGACAATACGGCACGCCCCGTCGCCAAAGTCCAACACATCGTCCTGCCTCGGCGCAACGGCGCATTCCGACTGCAAAACCACCGCCTTGCCGTCAGTCGCCGGAATCCCCAGCGCATTGCGCTCCACCGCCGACCACGACAAACGGCACAACCCGCGCCCACGGTATTCCTCCACCGCCTCCACAAACGTCCCGCGCACCCTGTCCGCCGTTTTCACCGTACGCCGCAGTACAAAATCCTGCACCGCATCGGCCAAAACGCCCGACAAAGCCGCCGCCAGCCGCTCCTGAAGCAAAACCCTCATCACAACCTCGCCAACAACACCGCATTGCCCAAACGTGCACCGTCCAGATACGGTGACAGCAAATCCGCCACCAGCCGCATCCGCCCCGACACCGCCTTGGCCGACGGCGAAAACGACCGGCTCACACTCACACTGTCCGCCCGCACCGTCTCCGCTAACAAACCCGACTGCGTATCCGCATACAACAGCCCCTCATGCGCCATCCGCGCCAACTCCAAAGCCGCCGCCTTCACCCCTTCCGGCACGACATCAAACGGCTTCAAAGCCTGCCGCGACAGCCACAGATTCGCCATCATCGCCGCCCGCTCCCCATCCGCCCCCGCAGGCAGCACCGCCGACACCTCGGCGGCGGAAACAAACACCCTAATCACCGCCGCCGTCCTTTTTCAGACGGCCTTTCACGGCCTGCGGGTCGGGCGGATTCTCATAACCCTCCGGCTGGAACACCGCGTCGATAATCCGATACCCCGCCGCCAGCAAAGCCGCGCGACGCTCCTGTGAAACCGGATGCATCTCGTAAAAAACAGGTTTTTCCATTATGTCGATTCCTTTCGTATTTCCGTATTACAGCCAAAACAAAGGCCGTCTGAAAACTTTCAGACGGCCTCACGCCTTCAAACGACCTATTTGCCCGCGTCGGCCACCGTCAGCACGCCCGCCGTCTGCTTGATGTCCGACGCCACCATCTGCCAGTTCGTGCCGGTAAACAGCTTCGCATCGTCGGGCGACTTGCCGCCGTTGGACTCGTCCCACGAATAGCCCTTCAAGCCCAGCCCGAAGGAATAGTCCACCTGCAAAGTCGTCACAATGCGCTGGTTACCGTTACGCGTTTCCACGTTCGACACCACATCGCCGCCGTCACTCACCACCGCCGCCGAATCCGCCAGCGACAGCACCTTGAACTTCGCCGGAGCGGGCGACTGCGCGGCGGCAAAGAGCGCGGGCGCATCGGTCACAATCACCGCCTTACCCAGCAAATCCACCACCTGCACCGTGCCCGCAAGGAACAACTGCTGCGCGTTGGTCAGATTGCGCTCGATCAGCTTGTGATAGGCCGCGCCGCTCATCACCTGCGCCACCAAATTACCCGAATGGTCGCCGAACTTGGCATGCGCCCCGTTGATGGCGACATAGTCCAAGCCCTTAGTGGCCGACACATCGTTCACCGCCTCCGGCCGGTTGCCGACAGCCGCCGCCAGCGCGCCGATGGCCGTATTCAACTGGTCTTTCAGCATCAGTTCCGCCAAAGAGCGCGACGCCACCGCCACACCCCGCCCCGTCGGCTGCTGCAGCCAAGTCATCTGCGACGGTTCGAACGCAATCGGCCCGATACCGCCCGCGATTTTCACGCTCGAATGCTTCAACTGCGTCAAATCCGTTGCCGCCGCCGCACCGTTCGCACCGTAGCGGTCTACGCGCCGCTGCGCCGCCGACAGCGATTTGAAAAACGACTCCTGCAAAAAGTCGCCCGTAAAGCCCTTGGTCGTCAGACGGATCGCCCCGTTCGACGCCTCGTTGAATTTCTGAATCATCTGCGCCAGCTGCTCGATAGTGGCGGGCATAATGTATTCGTTGAACACCTGCATTTGGTTCAATGCCATGTTTTGTCCTTTCTAAATTTGATTGAAAAAAATTTTAAGAAGCCGGCAGGCCGTATTTCTGCGCGAAATATTCCTCCTGCTCGGCCTGCGTACCGCCCAGCCTGCCTGCCGCGCCGTGCCGCGTACCGCTGCCGCCCGCGCCCGCCCCCTTGGGTTGGGCAAACAGATTCGGCATCCGCTCCTTCAGACCGTCCAGCCACTCGCCCGCCTGCAAAGGGCTTTTGCCGTCCTTGCCGAACACCACGTCGCCGTCCGCATCCAAAGCCACCACATTGCCCTCGTTGTCGGTGACAAACACCCCCTTGGCCAGAGCCTGAATCGCCTCCATGCTCTCCGGCAGCGCGCCTTTCTCGCCCGCCGCCGCCGCCAAAGCCCCGTTCACCGCCAAAGCCGACAACTTCTGCACACGCGCCGACAACGTACCGATTTCCTCGTCCTTGCCCTGCAACTGCTTCTGATGCTCCCCCTTGAGCTTGTCCGTGCGCTTGGCCAACACCTCGTCGATTTTGCCCTCCGCGATCAGCTTCGCCTCCTCGCCGTCGGCAAAATTCTTCAAAATGGCGCGCACCTGCTCCGGGTCGATACCGTCGAACCGCGCCAACTGCTCCTTGAGCTTCTTGTTGTCGCCGATCACCTCGCCGTTCTTCGCCTTCAAACCCGCCGTCTGCTCGGCCACAGCCCGGGCGACCGCCTCGTCCAACTGCGCCTGCGTAAACGTCGCCGCCGCACCGCCCGCGCCGCCCGGCTCCTCACCGGCCTGGCTTTGATAACCGTATTTCAGAAACATATTGCGAAACTTCATAAAAACACCTCGTGTTGCCGCATAGCGGACTTGTTACAGATACAAAAAAAGCAGCCCCAAGCTGCCGACAAAAAAGCCGTCTGTTTTCAGACGGCCTCAAACCTCAAAAACCCTTTCAGACGGCCTCACACACCCGCCTGCCGGAACGCCTCCGGTATCAGCTCCCGCAGCTCGTCCAGCGTGCGCGGACGGAAATTGCGGTCAAGCTGCCAATCCGCGAACTGTTTTGCCGACAGCCCGCCGCGGCGGAACAACGCCCCGCGCGTTTTGCCCAGCACCTCGTCCTGAAACGCCGCAGGCTGTTTTCCCAGCCATTCGTAATAAGACAGGCCGTCTGAAACCGCCCCGCCTGCCGACGCCCGTTTCCCCTGCGCCTCCCGCCCCGCGTATTCCGCTTTCAGAACCAACACAAAAGACGTGCGGCAGTTGATATGGAACGGCGGCCTCGCCCCGCTGTCCACAGGGAACACCCGCCCGTCCAGCGAACGGCACACACTGCTCGTGCGCGAGTCCAGCGTCGCCACCATCCTCACCCCCGCGACAATATCCGCGTTGGCCTCCGCCACCGCCTGCCGCGCCACCGACGACACATGCTGCACCGCCGTCCGCACCAGCGCATCGCCCGAACGCACCGACGCACCGACAATCCCGTCGTTGTAACCCGCCTTCTTCGTCCCGATTACCCGCTGCAGAATCTGCGCATTCGTCAAACCCTGCGCCACACCCTGCCGCACCACGGCGGCAATGCGCGTTTTCTGCGCGTCGGCATAATGGCGGACAAACGGCGCAAGCAGCGGCTCGGAATAAATCCCCTCCACCGCCAGCACCCGTGCGTCCAACAGAGACGACAAAGCCGCCGCCGATACCGTCTTCACATCCGCCGCAACCGCCGCCGCCAATGCTCTGCTCTTTGGTTTGTGGCTGGGTATCGTAATAGGAGGTTTGCCATGACCGAAGCCGCCGCCATCCTCGAAAAACTGAACCAAATCCAGCAAACCCAGCAAAAAAGCTGGCTGGCCGCCCTCACCGAAAAATCCGCTCCGGCACACACTCCGGCGAGTAGCCCGCCGCAAAACAAATCTGCGCCACATCATCATCCGACACCCTGCGCGTGCGCGACGGTGCCGCCGCAGGCTTCTCCAGCCGCAGCATAAAATTCTCCGGCAACAGCCGCCAACGCCTCACCGCCACCGTCAAAACGTGCGACAGCGTATTCCACTCCCGCCGCACCGAGTCCTCACTAATCTGCAAACGGCGCACCCGAGCCCACTCCTCAAACTGCACCTCCGACAAATCCGGCAGCAGCACATCCGCCAGCGGCGTGCGCAAAATCCGCCCGATCAGATTACCCTCCGTCTTCGCCCCGCGCTTGGTCGGCGTTACCTCGGCCAAATACCGCCGCAGCACATCCCCGAACGGAATGCGCGGCGACACCCCCGCCCGCATCGCCTGATACTCCGCCTCCACCTTCGCTGCCCAAGCCTGCGCGTCCGTCTTGCGGTCAAACACCGCCGACTTATTCACCGCAGGCCGCCCGTCCTTAGCTTTGTGGCGCACCTGCGCCAGCCATGTCCCATTTGGTTTTTTGGTAAAAGAGGCCATCCTCATCCTTTCGTCGGTTGCAAACCTGGTTGCAGATAGGTGGCAAAATAGCACAAAAACAGACTAAATCAAAACAAATAAGACCCAAAAAACACACATCGGCAAGGATGCATGAAGCCAATGTAACGCAATGATTCAAATAAATAAAAAAGGATTTTCAGAGCAAATCTGAAAATCCTTTTTGCAAATGCTGGCACGCCCACGGGGATTCGAACCCCGGTTGCCGCCGTGAAAGGGCAGTGTCCTAGGCCTCTAGACGATGGGCGCGTCGCGGGAAGGCGCGCACTATACGGAACAAGGCTGCGGCGGTCAAGCGAAAGGCCGTCTGAAAGCCCTTATGTCCTACCATCTGACGCTTTTGACTTCGTTGAAGATTCGCTTTCAGACGGCCTTTCGCTGCCCGCAATGCCTGCGTCAGCCCAGCGTCACCATTTCTATCTGCTGCAGGCTGCGCCCCAAAAAGCGTTCGCCTATGGTTTGGAAACGCAGCGGGATGTCGCTGACGTAGAAGCGGTAGTCGGCCGCGCCGCCGCTGCCGTCGTTGAGCAGGTCTTTTTCCTGCAAGGCGCGGGCGGCGGCTTCGGCGGTGGTGACGGCGGAGTCGACCAGTTGTAGGTGCGGCGCTTCGCGGTGCAGCAGGGGTTTGAGTAGCGGGTAGTGCGTGCAGCCGAGCACCAGCGTGTCGGCGTCTTCGGCCAGGAGCGGTTTGAGGTATTCGCGGGCGGTGAGGCGGGTGACTTCGTGGTCGAGCCAGCCTTCTTCTACCAGCGGCACAAACAGCGGGCAGGCCTGCGACTGGACGCGTGCTTCGGGGCGGTGGCGGTGGATTTCGCGGGCGTAGGCGTTGCTGTTGACGGTGGTGTTGGTGGCCAGCACGCCGATGTGGTTGTTGCGGGTGACCTGCAGGGCAGCCTGTGCGCCGGCGCTGATTACATCGAGCACGGGCATATTGCCCGCCATCTGCCGCACTTTGTGTCCGGCAACGGCGGCGATGGTGTTGCAGGCGATAACGAGGGCTTTGACGTCGTGTTCGAGCATGAAGCCGACGATTTGCGCGGTGAAGTTTTCGATGGTGGCGCGGGATTTGACGCCGTAGGGCACGCGGGCGGTGTCGCCGAAATAGACGATGTTTTCCATCGGCAGGCGCTCCATCAGGGCGCGCACGTTGGTAAGCCCGCCTACTCCCGAATCGAACACGCCGATGGGGCGTTGTCTGACTGTATCCATAATTGAATTGCTTTAAGGCCGTCTGAAAACGAAAAACGCGCATTCTACACGCTGTGGGGAAGAAACCGAACGGCCGCGGCATTTGACGGCGCAGCGCCGCGGCGGTAGGCTCCCGCGCCTGCAACCGCATCACGTAAGGACACATGCAGAATATGAACGAAAAAACCGATTTCCAAGAGCTGCTGAAAACCCTCGGCAAACAGGCGAAACAAGAAGCGCAGGCCGCACAGGAGCGGCAGCGCGAAACGGCGCGGCAGGCGCGGGAAGAACCCGATTTCGCCGCCCTGATGGGCGATGTGCAGCCCCTGAAAAGCTCGCAACGCTACGAGCAGCCGCGCGATGTGTCGCCCATCCGTCCGCGCAGCCGCGATGTACGGAAAGAGGAGGCGGAAAACTATTTTTACGTCGGCGACGGGCAATGGCTGGACGTGCCCGCACAATTCAGCAAAAACGGCCGCGGCCAAGCCGACATCAAACGCTTGCAAAGCGGTTATTACACGGTTGTCGCCGATGTTGATTTGCACGGCTACACACAGGAAGAAGCGCAGCAGGTGTTGAACGAATTTATCGTTTTTGTGCAGCGGCGCGGCGTGTGCGGCGAAATCGTCCACGGCAGCGGGCTGGGTTCGGCGGGCTATCAGCCGAAACTGAAAAACCTCGTGCGCCGCTGGCTGATGATGCATCCCGACGTGCTTGCCTATGCCGAGCCGCACAAAAACAACGACGGCGCGGTTCTGATTCTGCTCAAACGGCAGCGCAGGGAAGAGGAAGACGCAAAAAATTTCTGAGCCGCGTCTGCCCGTGCGGGACAAAGCCCCTGTATCGCCTTTACTGTTTTTAACCTGTTTACTGCCGTCTGAAAACCGTTCTTATCCGCTGCGAGTATTTTTCCTTTTCTGTCGTTTTTGGTTTTATCCGAACATTTTTCAGACGGCATTGTCGCTTTTATTTTTCACAAGCGAAAAACCGCCCGCCGGAAAGGCCGACGGTTTTTTGATTCCGCGCAAAAAAACTGCCCGACGATTTGCAAGCACGGGGGATAACTGATAGCATTTCGCGGCTAAAATACGCCCGAAAAAGCGCTTTCGGAGCAACATCCGGGCAGGGCGTGTCTATCAGCGGAGGGCGGCCTTTTCTGTTTTTTCAGACGGCCTCCTTCCGGCAGAACCAAAACGGTGCGGCTTTTGCCGTGTTCCATAACTCTCAACTGAAGGGATAATCTATGTCCAACCAAATCAACGACATCGATCCGATTGAAACGCAGGAATGGCTGGATGCGCTCAGCTCCGTGCTCGAAAACGAAGGCACCGACCGCGCCCACTTCCTGCTGGAAAATCTGGTGAAATACACCCGCCGCCGCGGCATCCACATGCCGTTTGACGCGACCACAGCCTATCTGAACACCATCCCTGTGGGCAGGGAGCAGAAGTCGCCCGGCAATCACGAGCTGGAACACCGCATCCGTTCGATCATCCGCTGGAACGCCGCCGCCATGGTGCTGCGTGCGGGTAAAAAAGATTTGGAACTGGGCGGCCACATTGCATCATTCCAGTCTGCCGCCACTTTGTACGACGTCGGCTTCAACCACTTTTGGCGCGCCAAAAACGAAGCCGCCGGCGAAGAAGGCGATCTGATCTACATCCAAGGCCACTCCGCGCCCGGCTTTTACGCCCGTGCCTATGTCGAAGGCCGCCTGAGCGAAGAGCAGCTCAACAATTTCCGCCAGGAAGTCGGCGGCAACGGCCTGCCTTCCTACCCGCACCCGCATCTGCTGCCCGATTTCTGGCAGTTCCCCACCGTATCCATGGGTCTTGGCCCGCTGATGGCGATTTACCAGGCGCGTTTCCTGAAATACCTTGAATCGCGCGGCTTGGCCAAAACCAAAGGCCGCAAAGTTTGGTGCTTCTGCGGCGACGGCGAAATGGACGAACCCGAAAGCCAGGGCGCCATCGCACTGGCCGCCCGAGAAGGCTTAGACAACCTGATTTTCGTCATCAACTGCAACCTGCAACGCCTCGACGGCCCGGTGCGCGGCAACGGCAAAATCATCCAGGAATTGGAAGGCAACTTCCGCGGCGCCGGTTGGAACGTGCTGAAAGTGATTTGGGGCAGCCGCTGGGATGCCCTCTTGGCACGCGATACCAACAACGCCCTGAAAAACCGCATGAACGAATGTCTCGACGGCGACTATCAGACCTACAAATCCAAAGACGGCGCCTATGTGCGCGAGCACTTCTTCAACACGCCCGAGCTCAAAGCGCTGGTTGCCAACATGTCCGACGAAGAAGTTTGGGCACTGAACCGCGGCGGCCACGACCCGCACAAAGTCTATGCCGCCTATTACGAAGCCGTGAACAACGCCGGCGGCCGCCCCACCGTCATCCTCGCCAAAACCATCAAAGGCTACGGCATGGGCGCGTCCGGCGAAGGTCAGAACATCGCCCACCAGGCGAAAAAAATGGACGTCAAATCGCTCAAACAGTTCCGCGACCGCTTCGGCATTCCGGTAACCGATGAGCAGATTGACAGCGGCGATCTGCCCTACTTCCGCTTCCCCGAAGACAGCGAAGAAATGAAATACCTGCGCGAGCGCCGCAACGCCCTGGGCGGCTACCTGCCCCAGCGCAACCCCAACAACGAAGCCCTGCCGATTCCCGCCTTGAGCGACTTCGACGCCCAACTGCAATCGAGCGGTGACCGCGAATTCTCCACCACCATGGCCTTCGTGCGCATCCTTGCCACCCTGTTGAAAGACAAACAGATCGGTCGGCGCATCGTTCCCATCGTTCCCGACGAAAGCCGCACCTTCGGCATGGAAGGCATGTTCCGCCAATACGGCATCTGGAACCCCAAAGGCCAGCAGTACACCCCGCAGGACAAAGACCAGCTGATGTTCTACAAAGAATCGGTTGACGGCCAAATCCTGCAGGAAGGCATCAACGAACCGGGCGCGATGGCCGACTGGATTGCCGCCGCCAGCAGCTACGCCAACAACCGCTTCGCCATGATTCCCTTCTACATCTACTACTCCATGTTCGGCTTCCAGCGCGTCGGCGACTTGGCCTGGGCAGCGGGCGACATGCACGCGCGCGGCTTCCTCTTGGGCGGCACCGCAGGCCGTACCACGCTCAACGGCGAAGGCCTGCAACACGAAGACGGCCACAGCCAGATTCAGGCCGACCTGATTCCCAACTGCGTCAGCTACGATCCCACTTTCTCTTACGAAGTGGCCGTAATCGTCCACAGCGGTTTGCAGAGAATGTACGTCGATAACGAAGACGTCTTCTTCTATATCACCCTGATGAACGAAAACTACACCCATCCCGCCCTGCCGCAGCGCGAAGGCATCGAAGAGCAGATTCTCAAAGGCATGTACCTGCTGCGCGAAGGCGGCAAAGGCGACAAACGCGTACAGCTGATGGGCTCCGGTACCATCCTGCAGGAAGTGATTGCCGCCGCCGAGCTGCTGAAAAACGACTTCGGCGTCGAAGCAGACATCTGGTCCTGCCCGTCTTTCAACCTGCTGCACCGCGACGCCATCGAAGTCGAACGCCACAACCGCCTGCACCCGATGGGCGAGCAGAAAGTTCCCTTCGTAACCGCCCAGCTGCAAGGCCGCGAAGGCCCGGTAGTTGCCGCCACCGACTACGTGCGCAGCTTCGCCGACCGCATCCGCGCCTACATCCCCAATGACTACCACGTCCTGGGCACCGACGGTTTCGGCCGCTCCGATAGCCGCGCCAACCTGCGCTCCTTCTTCGAGGTAGACCGCTACAACGTAGCCGTTACTGCCCTGAGCGCACTGGCCGACCAAGGCAAAATCGGCAAAGAAACCGTACAGCAGGCGATTGAGAAATACGGCATCAAAACCGACACAGCGCCCAGCTGGAAACGCTAAACGGCTGCTTTCAGACGGCCTCCATACAGTGAGGCCGTCTGAAACACCGCAGCGGAACACGGTTTCGGGATGAAACATCCCGTAGAACAACAGGCCGTCTGAAAGCCTTTTCAGACGGCATCACCAAGAAAAAAGGAACGCTCGATGAGCATCGTAGAAATCAAAGTACCCGATATCGGCGGCCACGAAAACGTGGACATCATCGCCGTCGAAGTCAAAGCAGGCGACACCATCGCCGTGGACGACACCCTGATTACCCTGGAAACCGACAAGGCAACCATGGACGTACCCGCCACCGATGCCGGCGTGGTCAAAGAAGTCAAAGTCAAAGTCGGCGACAAAATCTCCGAAGGCGGCGTGATTCTGCTGGTGGAAACCGACGGCGCAGGCGCAGCCGCCGCTCCGGCTGCCGCGCCCGCAGCGGCCGAACAGCCCGCCGCCGCACCCGTTCAGGCGGCTCCCGCCGCAGGCGGCGCCACTGTGCAGGTAGTTGTGCCCGACATCGGCGGCCACAGCGATGTGGACGTGATCGCCGTCGAAATCAAAGTCGGCGACAGCGTGGCCGAAGACCAGACCCTGATTACGCTGGAAACCGACAAAGCCACCATGGACGTGCCCTGTACCGCCGCCGGCACCGTTACCGCCGTGCACGTGAAAGTGGGCGACAAAGTTTCCGAAGGCAGCCTGATTATCGACGTTGCCGCCAGCGGTGCCGCCGCATCCGCCCCCGTTCAGGCTGCCCCCGCACCGCAGGCCGCCGCGCCCGCTCCCGCACCCGTTCAGACGGCCGCGCCCGCAGCGGCTGCCGCACCCGTTGCCGCTTTCGGCAGCACCCCCGTCAACGAAGCCGGTTTCGCCAAAGCCCACGCCGGCCCCTCCGCCCGCAAACTCGCCCGCGAACTGGGCGTCGATCTGAGTCTGGTCAAAGGCAGCGGCGCCAAAGGCCGCATCACCAAAGACGATATCAAAGCCTTCGTCAAATCCGCCATGCAGGGCGGCGCGGCCAAACCGGCTGCCGCCGGCGCATCTTTGGGCGGCGGTCTCGACCTGCTGCCGTGGCCGAAAGTGGATTTTGCCAAGTTCGGCGAAATCGAAGTCAAAGAACTCTCCCGCATCAAAAAAATCTCCGGCCAAAACCTGTCGCGCAACTGGGTGGTGATTCCGCACGTTACCGTTCATGACGAAGCCGACATGACCGATCTGGAAGAATTCCGCAAACAGCTCAACAAAGAGTGGGAGCGCGAAGGCGTGAAACTCTCGCCGCTGGCCTTTATCATCAAGGCTTCCGTGGCTGCGCTCAAAGCCTTCCCCGAGTTCAACTCCTCGCTGGATGGCGACAACCTGATTCTGAAAAAATACTTCCACATCGGTTTTGCCGCCGACACGCCCAACGGCCTGGTTGTACCGGTAATCAAAGACGTGGACAAAAAAGGCCTGAAAGAAATCAGCCAAGAGCTGACCGAGTTGAGCAAAAAAGCCCGTGAAGGCAAGCTCAAACCGCAAGAAATGCAGGGCGCGTGCTTTACCATTTCCAGCCTCGGCGGCATCGGCGGCACCGGCTTCACCCCGATTGTCAACGCCCCCGAAGTCGCCATCTTGGGCGTGTGCAAATCGCAGATGAAACCGGTTTGGAACGGCTCATCCTTCGAGCCGCGCCTGATGTGCCCGCTGTCGCTTTCGTTCGACCACCGCGTCATCGACGGCGCCGCCGGTATGCGCTTCACCGTGTTCCTCGCCAAACTGTTGCAGGACTTCCGCCGCATTACGCTGTAAAGCATTTTCAGACGGCCTTGTCGATATGAAAGGCCATCTGAAAGCTGAGAAAACAAGGTTTGCAGCCCGATGCCGTCTGAAACGCACGGGCTGCATCACGCGGAAAGCAATTTGCTCCTGCATCAGCAGAAAGGTTAAATAAACATGAGCTTAATCGAATTAAAAGTCCCCGACATCGGCGGACATGAAAACGTGGACATCATCGCCGTGGAAATCAAAGCCGGCGACACGGTTGCCATCGACGACACCCTGATTACTTTGGAAACCGACAAAGCCACGATGGACGTACCGGCCGAAGCCGCCGGCGTGGTGAAAGAAGTGAAAGTCAAAGTGGGCGACAAAATCTCCGAAGGCGGCCTGATTGCCGTGATTGAAGCCGAAGGTGCGGCCGCCGAAGCCCCCAAAGCCGCAGCCGCTCCTGCGCCTGCCGCGCAGCCTGAAGCCCCGAAAGCCGCAGCCCCCGCGCCGCAGGCTGCCGCATTCAGCGGTAGTGCCGATGCCGAATACGACGTAGTGGTACTGGGCGGCGGCCCGGGCGGCTATTCCGCCGCGTTTGCCGCAGCCGACGAAGGCTTGAAAGTCGCCATCGTCGATCAGTACAAAACCCTCGGCGGCGTGTGCCTGAACGTGGGCTGTATCCCGTCTAAAGCCTTGCTGCACAATGCGGCGGTGATTGACGAAGTGAAACATCTGGCCGCCAACGGCATCAAATACCCCGCGCCGGAAATCGACATCGACATGCTGCGCGGCTACAAGGAAAAAGTCATCGGCAAACTCACCGGCGGCCTGGCAGGCATGGCCAAAGCGCGCAAAGTCGATCTGATTCAAGGCAAAGGCGAATTTGTCGGCGCCAACCATCTGGAAGTGAAGCTGACCGAAGGTAGCCAATACGACGGCGCGCTTACCGAAACCGGCGCGAAGAAAACCATCGCTTTCAAAAACGCCATCATTGCCGTGGGCAGCCGCGTGGTGAACCTGCCGTTTATCCCGCAAGATCCGCGCATCGTCGATAGCACCGGCGCGCTCGAACTGCGCCAAGTGCCGCAAAAAATGCTGATTATCGGCGGCGGCATCATCGGTTTGGAAATGGGCACGGTTTACAGCACGCTGGGCGCACGATTAGACGTGGTGGAAATGATGGACGGCCTGATGCAGGGCGCCGACCGCGACTTGGTCAAAGTATGGGAAAAAATGAACGCCCACCGCTTCGACAACATCATGACCAACACCAAAACCGTGGCCGTGGAAGCCAAAGCAGACGGCATCTATGTGAGCTTTGAAGGCGAAAAAGCACCCAAAGAGCCGCAGCGCTACGATTTGGTGCTGGTGGCCGCAGGCCGCGCGCCCAACGGCAAACTGTGCGGCGCGGAAAAAGCCGGCGTGGCCGTAACCGAGCGCGGCTTTATCGAAGTGGACAAACAAATGCGTACCAACGTGCCGCACATCTACGCCATCGGCGACGTGGTCGGCCAGCCCATGCTGGCGCACAAAGCCGTACACGAAGGCCACGTTGCCGCCGAAAACTGCGCGGGACACAAAGCCTATTTCGACGCGCGCGTGATTCCCGGCGTCGCCTACACCGACCCCGAAGTGGCCTGGGTGGGCGTAACCGAAGAGATTGCCAAACGCGACGGCATCAAAATCACCAAATCCGTGTTCCCGTGGGCAGCTTCCGGCCGCGCCATCGCCAACGGCCGCGACGAAGGCTTCACCAAGCTGATTTTTGACGCCGAAACCGGCCTGATTATCGGCGGCGCCATCGTCGGCACCCACGCCGGCGACATGATCGGCGAAATCTGCCTGGCCATCGAAATGGGCTGCGACGCCGAAGACATCGGCAAAACCATCCACCCACACCCGACGCTCGGCGAGTCCATCGGCATGAGCGCGGAAGTGGCGTTGGGTGTGTGTACCGATCTGCCGCCGCAGAAAAAGAAAAAATAAGCGTTTGAGTGCTTAAATGCAGAATAAGGCAGCCTGAAAACCGGTTTGATGGTTTTCAGGCTGCCTTTCAATCCGATTATCCCAAGGGAAAATACATGAAAAAATGCGTGATACTGAGCGGCGCCGGCATCAGCGCCGAGAGCGGGCTGCAGACTTTCCGTGACGGCGACGGCCTGTGGGAAGGACACCGTATTGAAGACGTCTGCACCCCCGCAGCCTTTGAGCGCAGCCCGCAAACCGTGATTGATTTTTACAACGAGCGCCGCCGCAAAGCCGCGGCCGCCGCGCCCAATGCCGCCCATCTGGCCATTGCCCGCCTGCAGCAGGGCTACGACACCCGCATCGTTACCCAAAACGTCGACGATTTGCACGAGCGCGCCGGCAGCCGCCAAGTGCTGCACCTGCACGGCGAACTGAACAAACTGCGCAGCAGCATCGACGAAGACGAAATCATCGGCTGGCAGGGCGACCAGCAGCTTGGCGACTGCGACAGCAAAGGCCGGCCGCTGCGACCGCATATCGTCTGGTTCGGCGAAGAAGTGCCCCTTATCGGGCAGGCGGTGCAGTGGGTGGAAGCGGCCGATGTGCTCATCGTGGTGGGCACCTCGCTCAAAGTCTATCCCGCCGCCGGCCTTTTGGCCTGCGCCCGCGCCGATGCGGACATCTACCTGATCGACCCCAAGCCCAACCTGAGCAGCCGCCGCGTCGAAATCATCCCCCAAACCGCCTGCGCCGGCGTACCGCCGCTGGTGGAATGGCTGTTGGCAAAGGCAGCCTGAAACCTTTGCAAAACCCCAAAGGCAGCCTGAAAAATAAAAGCAGCTTGAAAACCGTTTTGCGGCTTTCAGGCTGCCCTTAAATCTGCAAACACAAAATATTGCACGTCAGCCCGGCGGCGGTGCCGGTGAGCAGGATTTTGTTTCCTGTTTTCAGACGGCCTTCGTCGAGCGCCTGGCACAGGGCGAAGGGAACGGAGGCGGAGACCATATTGCCGTATTGCGCTACGGTGTCGATGTATTGCCCTGTTTTGAAACCCAGCGTTTTCATCATCAATGGCAGGGCTTTGCTGGCCTGATGGGGGATGACGAGGTCGATGTCGGCCGGGCTTAACCGTGTTTGCGCCCAAAATTCGGCAAACAGGGCGGGGATTTTTTGACGGGAGAGTTTGAGCACTTCGCGCCCTTTCATGTCAAACAAAAATTCGGCGGGGTCGCTTTGGGTGTAACGCTGCGGCGGCAGGGCGGTAAGGCCGCCGCGGATTTCGGTGCTGTGTGCGCCCTGCGACCAGGTTTGCTGCACGGCGGCAATCACGCCTTTTTCAGCTTCGGTATGGCGGATGACAACGGCGGCCGCGCCGTCGCCAAACAGCTCGAAACTCTCGCGCTGGGCGGGATTGAGTACGCAGGAGGCGAGATCGCCGGCGACAATCAGTGCGGTGCGGTAGCGGCCTGCGGCGATTTGGTACGACAGGGTGTCGAGCGCGGTGATGAAGCTGGTGCAGGTGGAGTTGACGTCCCACGCGGGGATGCTTGTGCCTTGGGCGATTTGTTCGTGAATCAGGGCGGCGGTGCAGGGGATGGGCTGTACGCCCACGGCGGCGGCGGAGACGATGCAGTCCAAATCGGCGGCGGCGATGCCGGCTTTGGCCAGCGCCTTGCGGGCGGCATCGCACATCATGCCGAGCTGGGTTTCGCCGTCGGCGGCGCGGTAGCGGGTTTGTGCGCCGAACTGTACGCGCCGTGCAGACAGGCTGCTGCCCCAGCCGATGATTTCCAGTTTGTTCATATTTTTCTCTCGATGCGTTTGAGTTTACGGTTTTCAGGCTGCGTGTAGGGGATAAAGCGATATTGCACGCCCTCGATGCCGTATTGCGTCATCAGGTTTTCAAACCGGCAAACGATGGCATTTTGCTGCTGCCCGTGGCCGTCTGAAAGGGCGATTTCGACGGTATGGCTGTCGGTTTGGCAGACGCGGTATTCGCGGATGCCGTCAACAAACAAAATGCAGCGGCGGATAAAGTCGGGATAGATTTCTACGGTAGCGCCCTGCCGGTTTTCAAACACAAACACATCGTCCGTGCGCCCTTCGATTTGGCTCAAGGCCAGATGCGGCGAGCCGCAGGGGCAGGGTTCGCGGCGGATGTGCAGGATGTCGTTGAGGCGGTAGCGCACAAAGGCCTGCGAGCGGCGTTTGAGATCGGTAATCACGGGGATGAAACGGGTGTTGTCCAGCCATTCGGGTTCGACCATTACGATGTCTTCATTCAGATGCAGCGTGCCGCAGCGGCAGGTGGCGGCGAGAAAGCCTTCGGTGGCCTGGTAGATTTGATCGATAAAAGGCCGTCTGAACGCGGCGGCGATGTGTGCGGCATCGCGCGTTTCCAAAACTTCGGCCACGGAAATGACTTTTTGCAAACTGAGATTCAGACAGCCCCGTTTCTGAAAATCCGCCAAACGTGCCAGCACCGAGGCGGGCGCAACCAAAATGGTGGGGCGCATCTGTTGCAGCGCGTCCAGATGCTGCGGCAGCGGCGTTTGCATATCGAAAAAGCGAAACGCCAAAAAGCGCGAATCCAGCGTTTGATACAGATTGTTGTCGGCACGCAGGAAAAAGGCGATGCGCTGGCCGAACAGCCTGCCCTGCGGCAGCATTTTGGCCAGCACCGCCGCCGCCCACATCGCCTGCTCTTCGGGCGTGGTGAGAAACAGGCCGCGATGCCCCGATGTACCGGAAGACAAACCCACCGACACGCGGCCGATTGCGGGCGAAAAATCGCGGCTGCGCTCGGCTTCGAGGGCAACGGCCAGCGCCTCTTCTTTGCCGATGCCTACGGTGTTGAGCGCGTCAAAGTTATCCATCATCAGGGTTTTGTCCATCTGAAAGCGGGCAAAGTCGATGCCGTTGCGAAAATACGGCGCATGCCGTCTGAAAAATTCGAGCTGCCTTTTGAGCGCGTCCTGCTGCCAGGCGGTTACGGCGGCGCGGGTTCGGCGGGGAAACCAGCGGGTGCGGACAAAGGTAGAGAGAAACAGCCACAGCCTGTTCATAAGATACCGCCGATGTATTCGGGCGTGTCGTGGCTCACCAGCACGCGGATGCCGTCTGATTGGATGGTTTGCAGCAGGGCGGTGTTGGCGCGGTAGGCGGTAAAGTCGTCTTGAATCAGGCGCGGGATGCGGCGCATCTGGTCGGTCAGCGCGAGCACGTCCTGCCCCCAGCACACGTCGGCGGCGAGAAAGATTTTGTATTCGGGTACAAACAGGCAGCCCTGCCCTTTGGCGTGGCCGTCGAGCGCGGCCAGAAACAGCGAGCCGTCGCCCAACAAATCGGCGCTGGGCGCGTAGGGAAAGGCCGTCTGAACGCCGTTTATCGGCACGATTTGGGCGCGCTGCTCGAAATCGTCGGGCAGAAATTCGGGAAAAATCAGCGAGCGCAGCTTGTTTTCGCGGTAGGTGTCCCAGCAGCCCTGCGTGAGCAGCAGGCGGGCATGGGGAAAAGATTTGAGGCCGCCGATGTGGTCGGGGTGTAGGTGGGAAACAATAACGGTGTCAATCTCTTGCGCCGCGATGCCCTCGGCGGCCAAACGCGCGGCAATGGTGTCTTCGGCGCGGACATAGGTGGGGTTGATTGCGCGGTAGATCAGGTATTTCCAATAGAAGCGGTTGAGCGCGGTGCCGTAGCCGGTGTCGTACAGGATATGGCCGTGAACGCGGTGTTTGATTAAAAACACGCCTGCCTGGAACACGCGTTTTTGCTTGGGGTGGTGGCGGAAAATGCGTTGTAAGTGGTTGACGCAGTGGCCGCAGGCGAAATAGCGGACGGATTCAATCAAGGGGGCAGTGGCGGACATAGTGTTCGATTCCTTGTGCGATGCTGATGCGCGTCTTGTAGCCCAGCTCGCGGCGTGCTTTATTGATGTTTAGGGTTTGGCCGTAGGTGAGCAGGCAGGCGGTGTAGCGGGTAAGCGGCGGCTCTTTGCCGATATTAAGCAGCCTGAACGCGCTTTCAAGCACATTGGCCGCCAGCCACAGGCCGCGCCGCGATACGGCACGGGTGCGCATATTTTGGCCGGCAGCCTGAAAAAACTGCGCCAGCAAATCGGCAAAAGGCTGCGGCTCGCCGTTGGTAATGTTGTAGGTTTGGCCGGCGGCCGCTTCGCTTTCCAGCGCCAGCCGCAGCGCGTAGGCGGCGTTTTCCACGCAGGTCAGGTCGGTCAGGTGGCGGCCGCCGTTGACCAGCGGAATGCCGGTGCTGCGGTTGCGTGCCAGCAGGCGCGGAATGATGCTGGTGTCGCCGACGCCGAACAGCCCGCGCGGGCGGATAATCACGCTCGGTACGCCGCCCGAGCGTACTGAGCGCTCAGCCAGGATTTTGCTGCGGATGTAGTGGTTGAGCCGGTTGTCGGCCGGCGCGTCTTCTTCGCGGATATCGAGCTGCTCGCGCGGCGCGGCGTAAATGCTGGGCGAGGAAACAAACACCAGCTGCCGGATGCCGTGTTTGAGGCAGCCTGAAAGTACGTTTTGCGTGCCCAGCACATTGGCGCGGTAAAAATCGTCCCAGCGTCCCCACACGCTCGACAACGCGCCCGAGTGGATGCAGTAGTCTGCGCCATTTAGCGCCTGCGCCACCGCAGCTGCGTCCGACAAATCGCCGCACACGGTCTCGATGCCGTATTCGTGCGCCAGCTGCGCCAGCTTTTCCCGACTGCGCCCGAAACCGCGCACACTGTAGCCTGCTGCCAGCAGCTCGCGCACGGCATAGCCGCCGAGAAAACCGGTCGCGCCGGTGATCAAAACCTTTGCCATTTGCTCCACTTTCGTTTTCAGGCAGCCTGAAGAATTTCCAAGCTGTTTACAAACCGTATTTTTCCAAAATATTGCGGTACAAACCGTTGCTCAGTCTGCCCAACAGATACCACACCGCCCGCCGCCGCAGCGGCAGATGGCGTACATACACCGCCGTGTATTCCAAAGCAGGCACTGCGCCGCGCGTTTTTTTAAACAAGGGTGCGCCGCTGCTCAAATGCTGGCGCAGACCGCGTTCGGCACAATAGCGGGCAATGAATACCGACAAACGCCGATACAGCGCTTCGCTTTGGGGCAGGCGCAAATCGTAGCCCAATACGGGCGTGGTCAGAATGCCGTTTTCCACAATCATGCCTGCACAGCCTGCCGCCACGCCGCCTGAAACGCGCTCCATCAGATACAAATCCATCAGGCCGCGCGACACCGTTTCTTTTAAAAACAAGGTGGTAAACTGCATATTGCCAGCCGAGTATTTCCCCAGATACAGCGCGTTGTACGCGGCCAAGGCCGTCTGAAAATCCGCATCGGCGCTTTCACCGTCCAAGCGGCGGAAGCGGTAGCGCCCGTCGTCCAAAAGTTTCAAATCGCGCCGGTTGTCGCGGCGGCGCAAAGCCTGCCGTTGGTCGTCCACCAGATAAATTTGGCGGCTGACCAGCAGCAGCCAGCCGTCCGCCGCCAGCTTGTCCAGCCAGTCGGCGTGGTGTGCGGCGTTGAGCGAGCGCAGCATCGGCGTATCGTTTGGCGCGGCCGCAATGGCGAGACGGCGCAAATCGGCAGGGCTGCGCCGCGTCAGGCCGTCTGAATACAAATGCGTGGACAAACCGAAATTCTGTATCCCTGCCACGCGGTGCGCCCCGCCCCAGCGCAGCAGCAGCGCAAGCGGCATCATAAATAATCCCAGCAAGGCAGCCTGAAAACGCGGCAGCTTGGCCAATTCGTCCCGCGCCGCACCCGTGAGCGCGGCATAGGGCGACACCGTCCACGCCTGATTTCGTCCGCTGCGGGCGATGGAAAGCATGATGCCCTGTTCGAGTAGGCGCTTTTCGCTGCCGTCGTTGGCAATCAAATCGCGGCTAGGATAATCGGCAAACAGGCGGCACAGGCCGTGGTTTAATTTCATTGCCCCGCCCCGTTCCATTCAATATCCATGGTTGTGGCGTCGGTAAACGCGATGCCTTTGCGCCATGCGCGCCATGCGGTTTCTGCGGTGGAGAGCGCCGTCCCGTAGGCGGGTATGTCGGCCAGCACATCCCGCGCCGCCGCGTAATCCGCCCGCACTTGGGCAAAGGTTTTTTCGCGCCGTACCTGCCGTGCAAACAGCGGCCACAAGGGTTTGGACACCGTGGCCGCCGTGCCGATACGCTGCCGCTCAAACCGCCACAGGCCGTCTGAATACGACAAAGCGCCTGCGAGCAGATGAATGCCGCTGGTTGAACGCGGGTTGCATTCAATCACATAAATTTCATGGTTTGGGCTGACGATAAAATCAAACGCCACTTGCCCGTGAAACCCATTTTGCGCGGCAAACGCTGCCACAAACGCCTCAATGCGCGGCTCGTCGATGCGGCGGAAATAAGTCGATGCCGAGCCGTTGATCAGATACATCGGCTCGTACACCACCTGCGCCGCCACCTGTCCGCGTTCGCACACCGCATAGCTGCACAGAGCCTTGCCCGCAATGCGCTGCTGCTGCACCCACGGCGCGGCGGCACTAATCGGCAGCGCCGCAGTTTCAGACGGCACGGGCGCGATTCTCACCTGCCGCCCGAAGCGGCTGTACACCGGCTTGAACACCGAATCGGCCAAACGCGAAAAATCAATCTCCGCCGCCGATTCCAGCAGCCGCGTTTCGGGAAAACACACCCCTGCGCCGCGCGGCAGATAATCAAAAAACCGCGCCTTGTGGTGCAGCCCCAGCAGCAGATCGCGCGGCGGCATAAACAGTTTTCGCTGCTCTGGTTCAGGCAGCGGCACATGCGCCAGATGGAAAATATCCTCGCAGGTGGGGACAACCCAATCTGCCTGCGCCGCCAAATCCGCCATTGCCGCCGCATAGCCCGCAAAATCCGTGCGCGGCGCAGGAATGCGGCAATAGCGCACCTTCCGGTTATTTTGCGCAGCAAAAGCTGCCACGGGAAAGCGCAGGCTGTCGCACAAGGTAATGCGCTCTGCGGCTTTCAGGCTGCCTGAAACAACGGCAATCCAGTCCAAAACCGCAGGCGCACGCGGGCAGGTGATGAGAATGTTCATATTCGGGTGGCGGCCGGCGGCCTGAAAGTTTTGCGGATGGTTTGGTGAGGCAGCCTGAAAACCGTTTTGCGGCTTTCAGGCTGCTTTTGGATTGACTATTTGCTATTAAAGCCGTGCCACAAAAGCAGTAGTACCAGCGTGTCAAACGCCAAAAAAGACGGCAGCCGTCAGCGGCGCACGGCACGGGCTTCGGGCGTATCGTGCTGTTGGAAAAACGCCGGATCTTTTGTTAAACAACGTGCGGCACGGGCATAACGACCATGAGCAACGAAGAAATCTAAAAAATAAAAATCAGGGGTGATGCGCTTGGCAAAACGATACAGATGGCAGAAATATACCAATATTGGCAGCAGCAAAACTGCCTTGAGATAAACGATCATAGCTTGCTCCCCCAAAGATTCCACATACCTATATTTTCAGGCTGCCTACCAATACGAAAGACTGCCTTTTTCCGCAGCCTTTCTTTCGTTCACCAATGCTTTCAGCAGCTTAATTGCTGACGCGCTCGATATTGGCGCCGACGCCGCGCAGCTTGGTTTCGATGTGTTCGTAGCCGCGGTCGAGATGGTAGATGCGGTCGACGATGGTTTCGCCCTCAGCCACCAGTCCGGCGATCACCAGGCTGGCGGAGGCGCGCAGGTCGGTGGCCATTACGCCGGCGCCGGAAAGTTTGGCCACGCCGCGCACGATGGCGGTGTTGCCTTCGGCTTCGATGTCGGCGCCCATGCGGTTGAGTTCGGGCACGTGCATAAAGCGGTTTTCAAAGATGTTTTCGGTTACGGTGGCGCTGCCTTCGGCCACGGCGTTCATCGCCATAAACTGCGCCTGCATGTCGGTGGGGAATCCCGGGTGCGGCGCGGTTTTGATGACGACGGCTTTGGGACGACCGGGCATGTCGATGCCGATCCAGTCGCCGCCGGTGCTGATTTGGGCGCCGGCTTCGCGCAGTTTGTCGAGCACCGCGCCCATGGTGTGCGGCGCGGCATGGTTCAGGCGGACTTTGCCGCCGGCCATCGCCACCGCGCACAAAAAGGTGCCGGCTTCGATGCGGTCGGGGACGACGCTGTGTTCGGCGCCGTGCAGCTCTTTTACGCCTTCGATGGTCATCACCGGCGTGCCGATGCCGCTGATTTTGGCGCCCATTTTGACCAGGCATTCGGCCAGATCGACCACTTCGGGCTCGACGGCGCAGTTTTCCAGCACGGTGGTGCCTTCGGCCAGCGTGGCGGCCATCAGCAGCTTTTCGGTGCCACCAACGGTAACCATGTCCATCAGCACGCGCGCGCCTTTGAGTTTGCCGCGCGCTTTGACATAGCCGTGTTCGATAACAATTTCGGCGCCCATGGCTTCGAGCCCTTTCAGGTGCTGGTCGACCGGGCGCGAGCCGATGGCGCAGCCGCCGGGCAGGCTGACCTGGGCTTCGCCGAAGCGGGCGAGGGTGGGGCCGAGCACCAGAATCGACGCGCGCATGGTTTTCACCAGTTCGTAGGGCGCGCAGGTGTTGTTGACGGTGCCGCCGTTGATTTCAAATTCGCGGATGTTGTCGGTGAGCACGCGGGCACCCATGCCTTGCAGCAGTTTTTGGGTGGTTTTGACGTCGGCCAGCATCGGCACGTTTTTCAGGCGCAGGGTGCCGGCGGTCAGCAGCCCGGCGCACATCAGCGGCAGGGCGGCGTTTTTGGCGCCGAAGATGGTGATTTCGCCATTGAGCGGGCCGTTACCCGTGATTTTGAGTTTGCTGGCCACAGTAGTCATACCTTTCGTGTTTTGTGTTGCAGGCAGCCTGAAAACAGTAAATGCCGTCGGTTATAAGGGGTGTTAAAGGGGTTTGGATTGTACAAAGGCTTCAGGCTGCCTGAATGCCGTATGGGAAAGCGGCGGATTATAGCGGAAAACGGCCAAAGCAGCCTGAATCCGCTTTCAGGCTGCCTGATGCTTTGGCTGCGGCGCGCCGGCGGCCAGACCAAATGAGACCTTTGCAAAATACCTTTCTTCACCTTTCCGCTGACAGCCGGAACCCAAACACAGGTTTTCGGCTGTTTCCGCCCCCAATACCTCCTGATTTTACCCAA
>NZ_JBKGTW010000017.1:0-41409 GCF_046546535.1 Neisseria sp. WLZKY-1 | reverse complement strand
TGCGTTCTCGGATATGAAGCGCAGACTGGAATGCCATCATGGTATGAGTAGGGGTAATAAGATAAGGTTTATTAAGGATTATTTTGCTAGAAAATGAATTTGCGGCAGTAAATTTGTTACTTAGTGCGTTGCTTCTCTGATTTAGCAGTAAATTTGTTACTTACGCCGCAGATTGTGCCTTGGCGGCAAACCGTCGGATTCGATATCCCCTCCCCTCTTCCACAGCACCCGGCAGCGCAGGCCGCGCTTTTTCAGACGGCCTGCGCCATGAAGGCCAAAAGGCCGTCTGAAAGCGGCTTTTCTGCTCTGTCTGCCGTGTTGGCGCTCCGCGCAAACGGCGGTGTGAATCTCCATTCGCTTCGGCTGCCTTTATTTGTCGGCAGGCGGCTTCCGCGTCATAAAAGACTCACGTTCCCAATGGCATCCACGCCGAGAGATGCCGTTTCGCTGCATCGGAATCACGGAGTTTGCCAAGCCCCCGCCCGCACCCTATCCGCCTGCCCCCTTTGTTCAAACAAAAGGCCGTCTGAAAACCCGAAACTGGGTTTTCAGACGGCCTTTTGCGTTCGGCGGACAGGTTTTACATATCGCCGTAGTTCGGCCCGCCGCCGCCTTCGGGGCAGATCCAGGTGATGTTCTGCGTCGGGTCTTTGATGTCGCAGGTTTTGCAGTGGATGCAGTTGGCGGCGTTGATGTGCAGGCGCGGGCTGCCGTTTTCTTCGTGGATTTCGTATACGCCTGCGGGGCAGTAGCGGGTTTCGGGTGAGGCGTATTCTTTGTAGTTGACGTCTATCATCGTCTGCGGGTCGCGCAGAAGGAGGTGGGAGGGCTGGTCTTCTTCGTGGCTGACGTTGGCGAGGAAGACGCTGCTAAGGCGGTCGAAGGTGAGGACGCCGTCGGGTTTGGGGTAGGCGATGGGGCGGCAGGCGGCGGCTTTTTTCAGGCTGCCGTGGTCGGTGCCGTGGTGTTTGAGCGTCCACGGGGCGCGGCCTTTGAGGATGTATTGTTCGAGGCCGGTGTAGGCGAAGGCCGGCCACATGCCCCATTTGAAGGAGGGGCGGATGTTGCGGGCGGCGTGGAGTTCGCGGTAGAGCCAGCTTTGTTCGAACAGGTTTTGGTAGGCGGCGGCTTCTTTGCCGTTTTGCGCGTTTTCGCCTTCGTTATCGAGCACGGGGAAGACGGCTTCGGCGGCGAGCATGGCGGATTTGATGGCGCAGTGGATGCCTTTGATGCGGGGGACGTTGAGAAAGCCTGCGGCGTCGCCGACGATGGCGGCGCCGGGGGCGGTGAGTTTGGGCAGGCTTTGCAGGCCGCCTTCGGCGAGGGCGCGCGCGCCGTAGGCGAGGCGGCGGCCGTCTGAAAAGACGGGGGCGATAGCGGGGTGGGTTTTGAAGCGTTGGAATTCTTCAAAGGGGGAGAGGTAGGGGTTTTGGTAGTCGAGGCCGACGACAAAGCCGACGGCGACGCGGTTGCCGTCGAGGTGGTAGAGGAAGGAGCCGCCGTAGGTTTTGCTGTCGAGCGGCCAGCCGGTGCTGTGGATGACGAGGCCGGGGCGGGCGTTTTCGGCTTTGATTTCCCAGATTTCTTTGATGCCGAGGCCGTAGGTGGGCGGCTGGCTGTTTTGGTCGAGGTTGAAGCGGCGGATGAGTTGTTTGGTGAGCGAGCCGCGGCAGCCTTCGGCAAACAGGGTTTGTTGTGCGTAAAGCTCCATGCCGGGTTGGAAGTTGCCGGTGGGTTGGCCGTCTTTGCCGACGCCCATGTCGCCGGTGGCGATGCCTTTGACCGAGCCGTCGGGGTGGTAGAGGATTTCGGAGGCGGCGAAGCCGGGGTAGATTTCGACGCCGAGCGCTTCGGCCTGTTCGGCCAGCCAGCGGGTGAGCAGGCCGAGGCTGATGATGTAGTTGCCTTCGTTGCGGAAGCTGGGGGCGGTGGGCAGTTTGAAGGCGCGTTTTTCGGTGAGGAAGAGGACGCGGTCTTCGCTGACGCTGCGGCTGACGGGTGCGCCGCGCTCCTGCCAGTCGGGGATGAGTTCGTTGAGGGCTTTGGGGTCGAGAACGGCGCCGGAGAGGATGTTGGCGCCGACTTCGGAGCCTTTTTCGACGATGCAGACGCCGATGTCGCGGCCGTTTTTGGCGGCAAGTTGTTTGAGGCGGATGGCGGCGGAGAGTCCGGCGGGGCCTGCGCCGACGATGAGCACGTCGTAAAACATGCTGTCGCGTTCGATGGTGTCCATGTTGTTCCTGAATATCGGTGTGTTTTGTCGTTATGGTTTGCTGCGGAAAAGATTTCAGACGGCCTGAGTCCCTCCGTAAGGGGATTGAGGCCGTCTGAAAGGGGATTGAGGCCGTCTGAAAATCAGCGTGTGTTTTTCATCAGACGCTGTTTCTCGCGTTTCCAGTCGGCTTCTTTCAGGCTTTGCCGTTTGTCGTGCTGCTTTTTGCCTTTGGCCAGGCCGATGTCCATTTTGATGTAGCCGCGTTTGTAGTGCAGGTTCAGCGGTACGAGGGTGTAGCCGCTGCGTTCGACTTTGCCGATAAGCTTGTTGATTTCGCCCTGTTTGAGCAGCAGCTTGCGCGGCCGGACGGGATCGGGTTTGACGTGGGTGGAGGCGGTGGGCAGGGCGGTGATGTGGCTGCCGACGAGGTAGAAGGCGTCTTTTTTCCAGTGGATGTAGCTCTCTTTGAGCTGGACGCGGCCGGCGCGTATGGCTTTGACTTCCCAGCCGTCGAGTACCAGTCCGGCTTCGATTTCGTCTTCGATAAAGTAGTCGTGATAGGCTTTTTTATTATTGGCAATGCTCATTTTTCCAACTCGCTTATTTTTGCAGGCGGGCATTGTAGCAGAAAGCGCTTTGCGGCACGGGTTTGCCGCTGTGTCGGATAGTGATAGACATATTCTATTATTTCGCCGTTTGCCGATTGTTTTTGCGGGATATAATGCCGTTTTTTTTTAATGGAGGCTGGTGCTGTGAACGGACAGCGCAAATGGATTACGGCCGCCGTGTTGCTGTTGGCGTTTGCCGCCGTGAAGCTGGCGGCTCTGCATTGGTGGACGCAGCGGCAGCCCGCCGCCGTGGAGGTGGCGGCCTGCGACATCGCGACGGGCTGCACGCTGCCCGGCGGCGCGGTGCTGCGTTTTGCGCCCGCCGCCGCCTTGCAAAAGCCGTTTGACATTGTGCTCGACGGGGCGGACGGCGCACGCGAAGTGTCAGTGAGCTTTTCCATGCGCGATATGGACATGGGCTTCAACCGCTACGATTTACGGCGCGACGCGGCGGGCAGATGGTCGGCCGCCGCCGTGCGCCTGCCGTTGTGCACCGAAGCGCGGCACGATTTCTCGGCCGACGTGGCGGTAGACGGCAGGGTGTACAGCGTGCCGTTTTCGGCTTACTGACCGTTGCGGATACGGCAGAAAGCCGTCTGAAAAAAGCTTTTCTGTTTTTCAGACGGCCTTATAGGGGCTGTTGACAATCAGCCTTGCGGCTGCGTTTGCTATGGAATTCATTTTTTAAATTCGGAAAGTCATGATGCAAAAATCAATATTGCCGGCTGTTTTGCTTGTTAGCGCCTGTATCCCCATACGTGTCGTCTCCGAATACAGTCCTGATGTTTATAATAATTACACGGTAATACAGGGCATTCAGAAATACGGCAGCATGGGACACACCGATATAGTCAAAAGAAAGAAAGAAAGACGTTTTAGATTGCGGAGTAAGAAAATTAAACAATGGAACCTTAGATGTAAACGTCAAATATCCCGATATGTCTGACGAGCAGGTGGATATACGAAGAAACGCTATATACAAGTGCCTAAACCAGAAAGGGTATGCAATCATCAGCCCGTCGAATTGCACTGACAAAGGCAAATCCTTAGGGCGTGTTGACATTCAACATTTTGGCAACTTTTCCGTTCTAAAACGACATCTGCTTCGTTAAAAACACTCGCCAATGGGCGGCATTGGCTCGTGTTTTCGCCTTGCATCTGCCATTTTATGCCGAAAAATCCGCTTCAAAAGTTGAATGTCAACACACCCTAGGCATTTGTAATTGACACATCATCACTGTGGGCAAGCGCAGCGCGGGTTATACGTAGGGTGTGCCGCCCCGCGTCGCACACGCTCCATGCGATACCTGCCGCGCCAAAGGCCGTCTGAATGTCCCAAACCTGCTTTTAATTGCACGGGAGTTCGTTTTCGGAAACGTCATTCCTGGGCAGGCGGGAACGGCCTTTAAGTGTCTGCCCGCACGGTTTCCCGCAAAACCCCAAACCGCGTGCGTCGCGGGGCGACTCTTTACGGTATGCGGGCTATTCTTTCCAAAGTTTGAACAAAAACACAATCAGCCACAGTAGTAACACAATCAGCCACAGTAGCAATGGAATCCAAATACTGAGCAGGAAATCAAACAGTTTCCGGCCAAGACTGTTATACCCGTATACAGCAGTAAGCGTGGCGGCATCACCCGGATGGGTGTAGGAACGAACAGGGCTGACGTAGGTTTCGCCCTCATCTCCAACCACTCTTGAGCCGTCGCCCAGCAAACGGGCGATGTCGATCATCAGAGCCAGCAACGTATCATCCGGACCGATGGCCAATAGTTCTCTGTTTCCTTCATCACACACTTCGTAAAACAAAGTACGTTCTTGATCGTCGGCACGGTAAAAATACTGTTGGCCGCTATCGTCGGTATCGGCGTAAAAATCGAAATTTTTCCGCAGCCATGCGGCCAATGCCTGAGGCCGGTTAAGCATTTTCGCTGATGCAGCAGTATCCTTTGCAGTATTAATAATTCTGACATGGTAACCCATCAATTTTCCTTCATCTGAAATTCACAGCAAACGCAACCTGCATGCAGGCCAGTTCTGTGTTAAGGCCGTCTGAAAGCCCTTGTTCGGTTTTCAGACGGCCTTCTGCCATGTGTACGGGGTTCGGCTGTGCCTTATCGTCTTGCCTTCGCGCACAAAACGGCGGTTTAAGGTTTGACGGTTTGGCCGTTGATTTTCAGGCCGGTGAGTTTGAGGTTGTAGCTTGTGCCGTTGTCGATGTAGCTGATTTTGGCGGGGATGTTGCCGAAGGCGGGGGCGAATGAATAGTTGACGGTGTCGTCGCCGCGTTTGACGGTGTAGTTTTCGACGGTGGTTTTGCCGCCGGCGAAGGCGTATTGCGCCGAGCCGGTTTTGTTCAGGCCGCCGATGTTGTAGATGCGTTTACCGTTGGTGATTTTGATGCCGGCGGGCAGTTTGCCGTCGGTGGCGGCCAGCTGCCAGGCGAGGGCGAAGAGGTCGAGGATTTGGCCGGCGGCGTTTTCGGTTTGCTGTTCGCCCGCTTTGCCGTAGGTGATTTTGCCGCCGCCGAATTTGGCTTCGGCATAGGTTTTGCCTTTGCGGATGTCTTTGTAGTAGGAGGGGTGCAGGGCGTTGCCGCTGACGGTGCCGCCGCTTTCGAAGCGGAAGTTGTAGAGAGGGACTTTGATAACGGAGACGATTTTGTAGGCGTTGCCGCTGCGGGTAAAGGTCATGGTGGCGGGCACACCGTAGGGGCCGCTGTATTGCAGCTCGGCGTTTTGCGGCAGTTCGGCGGCTTGGGCGCAGGCGGCGGCAAAAAGGACGGCGGCGGTAAGTTGTTTCGGTTTCATGTGGTTTCCTCTCGGTTGGGGCAGGCATTGTCGGCGGCGGCACGGGTTTTGTCAAAAAGGCCGTCTGAACAGTATGTTTCAGACGGCCTTTGCTTTCGGGCTGCGCTGATGGCAGACAGGGGGTGTTTTTTGTTTTGCCAAACAGGCGGGAGGCCGTCTGAAATGTTTTCTGTGTGAGCACAGGGCGTTTTCAGACGGCCTTTTTTTGTTTTCAGACGGCCTCTTGATGCCGCAGGCGTTCGGCCAGGGTTTTTGCCGCTTCGCTTCTTTCTTCGCGGCTGGCTTCGGGGGCTCCGGTGTTGAGCGACGACCAGCGCGGGCGGCTGCGGGCTTTTTGCAGCTCGGGCGGCAGTTTGCGCGGCGGCCAGGGGGTTTTGCCGCTTTTTGGGGAAACGGGTGTCTGCGCCGCGTGGCCGCGTGTTTGCAGGGCGTGCAGCAGGTCGAGGGCGCGGGCGGCGAGCAGGGTGAGGGTTTCGGGGTCGGTGTGCAGGGTTTGGCGGCCGCTGAGTTTGTCGGAGATGTCGTTCATGTTGGGCAGAACGCCGCCGAGCAGGCTGCCGATGGCGGTGCCCAGTCCGAGCGAGCCGCCGAGGGTGGCGATGTCGATGCCTAAGCCGATGGCGGCGCCTGCGGCGGCGCCCGTGCCGGTGCGGATGCCGTATTCTTTGAGCAGGGCGCTGTCGAAGGGGTCTTGGCGGAAGGCTTTGAGCGCCCAGCCGCCGCTTTCGGCTTCGCTGTGGTAGAAGCGGTAGAGGTGCAGGAGGCGCTGTTGGAATCCGCTTTCGAGGCGGCGGACGGCTTCCTGCATGGTGTGCAAAACGGGGGCGGGGTCGTCGTGTTCGCCGGTTTCCTGTTTGTAGGCGGCGGCATCGAGCAGGAATCCGGCGATTTCTTCTCTGGCTTGTTTGTCGAGGCTCTGCCATTCGCGGCGGCGCATTTGGACAAGCCGGGTGAGGATGTTGTTGTCGGGCAGCATGGTGGCGAGGCTCTGCCACAGGCGCATTTCGCCTTCAAAATCGAAGGCGACGGTATCGAAGCCGCAGGTGACGTGGAGGTTGCGGCGGGCGAGCATGTCGTTCCAGGCGGCGGTGTCGCGTTCGGCAGTGAAGTTGAAAACGGGCATCACGGGCTTGGCGCACCAGGAGAGGACGGTGAGTTCGTCTTTGTATTTGCCCAGCACGGGTTCGCGCGCGTCGATAACATAAAGCGCGGCGTCGCTGTGCAGAAGCTGGCGCAGGACTTTGGCTTCCTGTGCAAATATGTCTTCGGCTTCGGGCGAGGCGAGAAACCGTTGCAGGCGCTCGATGCCGTCGGCGCGTGCGGAGGTGTGGGTTTCCAGCCAGTCGAGCACGCCGCCCGCGTCTTCGAGGCCGGGGGTGTCGTAGAGATAGAGGAGGGTGTCGCCGCCATCGGCAACGGCGGCGCGTTCGACATGGCGGGTGGTGGCCGAGGCGTTGGCCACTTCGCCGAAGGCGCTGTCGCGCAGCAGCGTGCGCAGGAGGGAGGTTTTGCCGGTGTTGGTGTGGCCGACAACGGCAAGGGAAAGCGGAGTGTGTTCGGTCATGGCGTTTTCAGACGGCCTCAAAGGGCGGCATTGTCGGAAAAAGCGCCGCACTTGGCAACGCCCCGCCGCAGGAAGGCTTGAATAAGCGGCTTTGCGCCAAATATCGGCCGTATCGGACGGACAGGCCGTCTGAAAACACAAAACACACGGAACAAACCATGGCCGCCGCCAGAAGCCTCACCGACAACGAAATCCGCGCCGCACGCCTCTTTTTCGGCAGCCATCTCGACTATGCCGCCGTCCGCATCCGCTGCGGTTTTCCCCTGTTGCCCGACCTGTCTGCCGCCGTATCACCCGACGGCCGCATCTATTTCCCGCGCCGCCACTACCTGCCCGACTACACGCAGGCAGGCAGCGGCTATCTCTTGTGGCTGATACACGAGCTGACCCATGTCTGGCAGTGGCAGCACGGTTTCCACACCTGGCTCGGCGGCCTGATACTGTCCGCACAGGGCGGCTACTCCCGCCGCCGCGCCTACCGCTGCCCGCCACCCGAGCGCATCGCCACCTTCGCCTCCCTCAATATGGAACAACAGGCCGAAACCGCCGCCTGCTGCTTCGCCCTGCTGGCGGGAACCGCCCGCTACAGCCCGCAGGAAGAAAGCGGATACCGCCGCCTCGCCGCCGAATTTGCCGCCCAGTCCGACGCATTCCGCCCGCTGCCGCGCTATTTCTGCCGTATCGGGAAAATTAAATAACAAGACAAATTATACATTTAGCCAAATTCTGTAAAATTTCCACCGACAAGTGTTTGACAAAATCCAAACAGCCGCTATAATGCGCACTTCTTCCCCGATAGCTCAGTCGGTAGAGCGACGGACTGTTAATCCGCAGGTCCCTGGTTCGAGCCCAGGTCGGGGAGCCAAATAAAGAAAAAAGCCTGATTGAAAAATCAGGCTTTTTTCATTTCCACACCGTTATTCCGTATATTCCGTAAAACATCAGGCAGAAGGCCGTCTGAAAACAAGCGCCGCAGGCACTGCCGCTGTTTTCAGACGGCCTTCTACCGTTTTGTTTGCCGCCAAGCCAGACCAAATCCGCAACAATTTCAGTTAAGCTTTGTAAGTAAGCGCGTGCTTTGTTTTAAGTCGGCGCCGTCTGAAAGATAATGCGCGCCGCTATCATTTTATATGCCTTACAAACCGAGAAAGAAAAAATATGACAACAAATCAGAGATTAGCCGTTTTGCCGCTGATGGTGGCCGCCGCCTTTGCCTGTGCCGACGATAACGCCGTGCAGGAGCAGGAAGCGGGCGGTTTGCAGGAAGTGACCGTGCGTGCCGACGCCAACCGCGTCCGTGCCGCCAAGTCCTACTCCATCGCCAGCGACGGCGATTTGCGCGACCGTGTGAATTTGGGTTTGCTCGGCCGCGCCAATGCCTTCACCGCGCCGATTACCGTGATGAACTACGATGAAAAAGTATTGGAAAACAACGCGTCGCGCACGCTGGTGGACACCATCGCCAAAACCGACGCCTCGGTAATGCAGTTCGGCGGCGAAAGCAACACGCTGCAAGGACTGTATGTGCGCGGCCTGCAACTGGATGCCAAACAGTTCAGCATCAACGGCCTGCCCGGCCTCTATTCCTACTGGCATACGCCCACCGCCAACGTGGCCTCCGCGCAGCTGATTAAAGGCGCGTCGAGTTCCACCACGGGCATGGACCCCGAAGGCGCAACCGGCTCTTCCGTCAATATCGAAACCAAAAAAGCGTCCGACGAGGGCAACCGCAAAATCGGCTTGGGCTGGTTCGGCAAAAGCCGCCCGCAGGCTTCATTTGATTTCGGACAGCGTTTCGGCGCGAATAAAGAATGGGGCGTACGCTTTGCCGGCAAATACCGCCACGGCAACACCCCGCGCCACGGCTATAAGGAAGACAACCAGGAATTCGGCCTGAACGCCGACTATCGCGGCGAAAAACTGCGCGTGGCCTACGACTTCATGTATAACCACCGCAACACCGAAGGCAGCCGCGCCCGTTTCCAAGACATGCAAAACTACGCCTTCGCCTTCCCCAAAGCACCCGACGGCAAAATCAATCTGGTGCCGAGCTGGCAGGAGCAGACCACCCGCACCGTTACCAACATGGCCACCTTCGAGTACGACACCGACTGGAACATGCAGCTCTCCGGCGGTATCGGCTATATGGAATCGAAATACGAAGGCGGCTTCACCCAGCTTCGGATGGTCAACCCGGCCACAGGCCAATACTCCGCAGCCGCCGCCACACCGTGGGACATCCGCTCGCGCACCACCAGCGGCACGCTCAAAGCACGCGGCGAATTCGACACCGGCCCCGTCGTACACAACTGGGCAGCCTCGTTCGACTATGTTTCCCGTTCGCGCGACCACAAAAGCGGCCCGGGCAATTACGGCGACCGATTGCGCGGCCACACCATTTATGCGCCCGATTTCTCCGGCATTACGCACAATATCGTGTCTGCCACCCGCCAAACCGTCGACATGAAACAGACCACCCCGAGCATTGCCGTATCCGACACTTTGGGTTTCAACAACAACACCATCCGTCTGACTTTGGGCGGACGCTACCAGTGGGTGAAACAGGACGACTACCGTACCGGCGACAAAAACAGCAAAAAACGCTTCGGTCCGATGCTGGCGGCTTCGTGGGTGCCCTCGCCGGATTTCGTGGTGTACGGCAACTACATGGAAGACCTCGAACCGGGCGAAGTGGATGAAGAAGGCAACGCCTCCAAACCCCGCGTCAGCAAACAAATCGAACTGGGCGTGCGCAAAAACTGGGGCGACATCGTCACCTCCGCCAACATTTACCAAATCACCCGCCCGGGCTACTGGCGCGGCAACACGACAAGCGGCACGGATTACGCCCGCCTCAACGCGGCAGGCTTGGCCAAAGCCGGCGAGGAACACGGCAAAGAGCGTTACCGCGGCCTGGAACTCAACGCCTACGCCAACCTGCTGGGCAAAACCCTGCGCCCGAGTATCGGCATGAGCTTCATCCGCTCCGACCTGATCGACTTCCCCAAATGGGACGACAACATCGTCCGCAAAGGCCACCAGGTCACCAGCCCGAAATTCATTGCCAAAGCGGGCGTGGAATGGGACACCCCGTTTGCCAAAGGCCTGACGCTCAACGCCAACGTGCAGCACTACGGCAAGTCCTATCAGGATGCCGAGCAGAAATACAAACTGCCCGGCTACACGCTGGTCGACGTCGGCGCGCGCTATAAAACCAAATTCGGCGGCAACACACTCACCGTCGGCACAGCCGTGGAAAACCTGTTCAACAAAAACTACTGGCAGATCCAGCGCGGCCGCTTCGACCGCAGCTTCGCCGTCGTCGGCCTGCCGCGCACCTACTGGCTGAAAGCCGAATTGGAGTTCTAAGAGCTTCGTCCGCAGAGCGCAAGAGGCCGTCTGAAAACCCGAAAACGGATTTTCAGACGGCCTTTTCCTATACAGCGGCCTGCCCGCAACCCTTTCGGAAACGCCACTCCCGCGTCGGCGGAACGGTCTCACGCCGCGAAATGAAAAAAACGGTAAAGGCCGCGTTCTGCGCTACAATGCCGCCTGTCCATTTTCGTTTTCAGACGGCTTTTGACGATGAAAAAACTCCTCTTTTTCCTGCTGCTTTTAACCGTTGCCGCCACCGTGTTGCTGTATGCCGTGCCGCAGCACCTGATCCGACAGGAAACCGCCGCCGCGCAGGCGGATTTGTCCCTGCTTGCAGCAGAGCCGGAAACGCAGGGGAAAAACGGCATCGACGCCCTGTGGCTGCTCGCCTACCAAACCGAAAACGACGCCGAACGCGCCGCCCTGATGAAAGAACACGGCGCGGCGGTGCAAAAACACGGAGCCCTATCCACCCTGGCCGACCGCGCCCTGCCCCAACCCGAAAACGGCGAACTCAAATGCGGCAACAGCGGCCGCGAATGCCTGGCTGCCGTGCGCGAGAACACGGCGCAATACCGCGAAGCCGTGCGCAAATACGCCGCCCTGATCGGCAACATCGGCCGCCTGTCCGACTACGACACCTTCGCCCGACGCGGCTGGCCGAACGACGAAGACAATTTGGGCACTATCCCCCTGCCGCCGATGCAGCATCTCTTTCACACCGCGCCCGCCGCCGCCCTCGACTGGACGGAAGACCGCAACGGCGAAGCCATCACCCAAACCTGCCGCGGCATCCGCACCGGCCGCGCCCTGCTCACAGGCCGCCCCGGCCTGCTGTTCCCGATGATAGGCGCTGCCCTGATCCGCCAAAACACCGGCCTGGCCGCCGCCATGCTGGCAGAACAGCCCGATTGGGCAAACCGTCTGCCGCAGGAATGCGACGGCGTGTTCGCCGTGCCCGACGCGCAGCAGCAGAGTATCTGTCCCGCCGTGCGCGACGAATTCCGCTCCCTCGCCAATCTTTACCATCTAATGGAAAAATCGCCGCTGTCGGCTTCCCTGTCCACCGCAACCAATCTGTCCGAAACCGATTTGGCCGACGATGGCGAAACCGGTTGGCGCAAAATCCTGATGCCCGTGCCCACCTTCAACGCCGCCCACGCCACCGCCCGCAGCGCGGGCTACTACGCGCCCGCCTGCCGCCCCGCTGCCGCTGACACTTTGGCGCAGGATCGGGCATTGGCATGGCCTGCGCCAACACACGGCGGCGTCAAAGAAAAATGGGCGTGTCTGGCCGACGCGCAGGGCTGCATCCTCGCCGACATCGGCACACCCGACTTTTCAACCTACGCCCGCCGCATGCAGGACACCGCCATGCAGCAGCGCGCCTTCCAAGCCGCCCTCGCCCTCCACCGCCTGCCTGCCGAACGCCGCCGCGCCGCGCTGGATGAAACGCTGGCCGCGCATTCCACCCCGTCGCGCAAACTCGTCTGGCAGGAAGACACGCGGAGCATAGGTTTCGAGCGCTACGAAAAACGCCAAAACGGCATCGCGGCGGAAGACATTCCCGTTGCCATCAAATAGGCTTTCAGACGGCCTTTTATGGCCAGAGGCCGTCTGAAAGTACAGCCAAAACCACCAAAAGGAGACAATATGAAACTGCAACAACAACACTTCCTCAAACTCACCGACTACACCGCCGACGAAGTCCACGCCCTGCTGGACTTGGCCGCCGAACTGAAAGCCGCCAAAAAAGCCGGACGCGAAGAACAGCGGCTGCGCGGCAAAAACATCGCCCTGATTTTTGAAAAAACCTCCACCCGAACCCGCTGCGCCTTTGAAGTGGCGGCACGCGACCAGGGCGCGGGCGTCACCTATCTCGAACCGGGCGGCAGCCAGATCGGCCACAAAGAAAGCATCCGCGACACCGCCCGCGTCCTCGGCCGCATGTTCGACGGCATCGAATACCGAGGCTACGGCCAAAACGTTGCCGAAGAGCTGGCGCGCTACGCGGGCGTGCCCGTGTTCAACGGCCTCACCGACGAATTCCACCCCACGCAAATCCTTGCCGACCTGCTCACCATGCGCGAACATTCCGCCAAACCGCTGCGGGAAACGGCCTATGCCTACGTCGGCGACGCACGCTACAACATGGGCAATTCCCTGCTGCTCTGCGGCGCGCTGATGGGCATGGACGTACGCATCGGCGCGCCGAAAACCCTGTGGCCGTCTGAAAACGTGATCCGGCAGGCGCACGCGCTGGCAGAACAAAGCGGCGCTCGCCTGCTGCTGACGGAAGACCCGCAAGAAGCCGTTGCAGGCACCGATTTCGTCCACACCGACGTGTGGGTGAGCATGGGCGAGCCGAAAGAAATGTGGCAGGAGCGCATAGACCTGCTGTGCGGCTACCGCGTCACCTCCGAACTGATGGCCGCCTCGGGCAACCCGCAGGTGAAATTCATGCACTGCCTGCCCTCCTTCCACAACCGCGACACTAAAGTCGGCGAATGGATCTACGAAACCTTCGGCCTAGACGGCGTGGAAGTAACGGAAGAAGTGTTTGAAAGCCCGGCCAGCATCGTTTTCGATCAGGCCGAAAACCGTATGCACACCATCAAAGCCGTGCTGGTGGCGCTGCTCGCCAAATCCAAATAAGGCTGCGGCAGACAAAGGCCGTCTGAAACCGAGAAAAGGGTTTCAGACGGCCTCTGCCGTTTTATGACACAAAATCCGCTTCAAAATTTGATTGTCGGCAACCTCTACCGCCATTGCCGCAAATATCGGTTCACATCAAACCGGTGCGGTTTGCCGGGGTGTCGGCGCAGATAGTCGCGTGCTTGAAGCAGTTTGCCGCGCACCCAGCGGCGCAGCGGGGTTTTCTTAACATGATTGCCGAGCGAAAGCGCGTCGTAGCCGTTGACGGCGAAACGCTGTTTGCCGTCCGCGCTGACCAGAAAAAAAGCGTCATCGTGGGCATCACCGTCGGGGTCAAAGCCTCGCAGCACATAGTAAGACAGGGCGGCAGAGGGGCGTTCCACGATTTCAAATTTCAGTGCCAGTTTGGCGGCATCTTCTGGCGAATCAACATAATAGCGGGACAATGCCTGCAACACGGGCTGTTGGTTGAAGTAGTCTGCGATGCGCTGCTCGGCGGACGTGTAGGCAAAGGGGTTGGGGTAGTATTTGCCGCCGATTTTCACGTCGTCTGCCGCTGTTTTCAGGCTACTTCCTGTTACCGCTTCGCCGCACTGGTTGATGATTTCGCTGACGGCATCGGGCGCGGCGGGGGCGATTGTCCAATGTTCGTCGTCTGTCCATGCTTTTTGCCAGCCGCCGCGATACACGGTGGCGTAGCCGTGTTCAAACGGGGTGGCGAAATCCCACTGCGCGGGTGTGGCGCGGCTGCCGTCGCGGCGCACAAAGCCGACGCGCCCGTTTTCCACATAGCGGCGCATGCCTTCCTGCCAGTAGTCGCAGCTGTTGTCGTAGAGTAGCGGCGAGTAGAGATATTGCCCGCTGCGGCTGTACACATCGCCCGCATCGGTGGCGAGTGTGCCTTTGCGGTCTTCTTTGTGCTGCTCGGAATAGCAGAGTTCTATGGTGTGGTCGCGGATAGGTGTTTTTTGCTCGGCGAAATTTTCCACAAGCGGCGCAAACATGGGTTTGGGTGTAATCACAATGCGCCCCGATGCGGTTTTTACGCCGACTTTGCCTGCTTGGACGTAGTAATACAGTGGCTCGGCCGGGGCGGCGGTGGTGGGGGCTGTCATGGCAAGGAGTAAGGCGGGCAGGAGAGTGGGTTTGATGTTCATGGCGGTTTGTCCGTTTGCTTGGCTGAATTATAGAGGAGAGGGTTTTCAGGCGGCCTTTGTGCGGCTGGGATGGCAAGGGCTGCCGAATCGCGGATACAGATGAGGGACAGCCTGAAAACGCCTCAAAAAAAGCAGCCTGAAAGACTGCCTGCCAGTGTAAAAACGGTGGCGGTATGTCTTTCAGGCTGCTTTTGCGTCAGGCAAACACCAAACGGCCGTCTGCTGCTTTCACATGAATCGTGCTGTCGGGCGCGTATTTGCCTTCGAGCAGTGCTTTGGAAAGCGGGTTTTCGATTTCCGATTGGATGGCGCGTTTGAGCGGGCGTGCGCCGTACACGGGATCGAAACCGGCTTCGGCAATCAAATCCAAGGCGGCATCGTCCACTTTCAGGTGCAGGTGCTGCGCTTCCAAACGTTTTTCCAAGCCTTTGAGCTGGATTTTCGCAATGTTGCGGATATTCTCCTGATCCAGTCCGTGGAACACGACCACTTCGTCGATACGGTTGATCATTTCGGGGCGGAAGTAGGCTTTCACTTCTTCCATCACCGCTTCTTTCACGGCTTCGTAGTCCTGCGTACCCATTTGTTGGATGTGCTGGCTGCCGATATTGGAAGTCATGACGATGACGGTGTTTTTAAAGTCCACGGTGCGACCTTGTCCGTCGGTCAGGCGACCGTCATCCAATACTTGCAGCAGGATGTTGAACACGTCGGGATGGGCTTTTTCCACTTCGTCCAGCAGAATCACGCTGTACGGTTTGCGGCGCACTTGTTCGGTCAGGTAGCCGCCCTCTTCGTAGCCGACATAGCCCGGAGGCGCGCCGATGAGGCGGGCAACGGCGTGTTTTTCCATGTATTCGGACATGTCGATGCGGATGAGGTGGTCTTCGCTGTCAAACAAGAAGCCTGCCAAAGCTTTACACAACTCGGTTTTACCCACGCCGGTCGGGCCTAGGAACAGGAAGCTGCCGTAGGGTTTGTTCGGATCGGCAAGACCGGAGCGGCTGCGGCGGATGGCATCGGACACGGCACGCACGGCTTCGTCTTGACCGACCACTCGGCGGTGCAATACTTCTTCCATTTTCAGCAGCTTGTCGCGTTCGCCTTCCATCATTTTGGACACAGGAATGCCGGTCATGCGCGATACGATTTCGGCCACTTCGTCCGCGCCGACTTCGGTGCGGAAGAGTTTGTTTTGTTTTTTGCCGTCAGGGTTACTTTCCGCCGCCTGCAACTGCGCACCCAATTTCGGCAACTCGCCGTATTCGAGTTCGGAGGCGCGGGCGAAGTCGCCTTGGCGTTTGGCCTGCTCGATTTTGACTTTGATGTCGTCCATCTGTTTCTTGATGTCGGCGGTACTGGAAGACGCGGCTTTTTCGGCTTTCCAGATTTCGTCCAAATCGGCGTATTCTTTTTGCAAGCCGTCGATTTCTTCGTCTATCAGTTCCAAACGTTTTTTGCTGGCGTCATCGCTCTCTTTGGCAACGTGCATTTTTTCCATTTTGAGCTGGATGATTCGGCGGTCGAGTTTGTCCATCTGCTCGGGTTTGCTGTCCAGCTCCATTTTGATGCGACTGGCGGCTTCGTCAATCAAATCAATCGCTTTATCGGGCAGGAAGCGGTCGGTAATGTAGCGGTCGCTCAATTCTGCGGCGGCAACGATGGCGGGGTCAGTGATGTCGATGCCATGATGAATTTCATAGCGCTCCTGCAAACCGCGCAAGATGGCGATGGTGTCTTCCACGCTGGGTTCGCCGACCAATACTTTTTGGAAGCGGCGTTCGAGTGCCGCGTCTTTTTCGATGTATTGGCGGTATTCGTCCAAGGTGGTCGCGCCGATGCAGTGCAGTTCGCCGCGCGCCAAAGCCGGTTTCAACATATTGCCCGCGTCCATTGCGCCGTCGGTTTTGCCTGCGCCGACCAAAGTATGGATTTCGTCGATGAAAATCAGGGTGTTGCCGTCGTCTTTCGCCAAATCGTTCAACACGCCTTTCAGACGCTCTTCAAATTCGCCGCGGTATTTCGCGCCGGCAATCAATGCCGCCAAATCCAAAACCAGCAGGCGTTTGTTGCGCAGGGATTCGGGCACTTCGCCGTTGACGATGCGCTGTGCCAAGCCTTCGACGATAGCCGTTTTACCCACACCCGGTTCGCCGATCAGTACGGGGTTGTTTTTGGTGCGGCGTTGCAATACCTGAATCGCGCGGCGGATTTCGTCGTCGCGGCCGATAACGGGGTCAAGTTTGCCGTCTCGGGCGCGCTGGGTCAGGTCGAGCGTGTATTTTTTCAGCGCATCGCGTTGGTCTTCGGCATTGGCATCATTCACGTTTTGTCCTCCTCGTACCGCGTCAATCGCGGCGTTGATGTTTTGTTCGGTCGCGCCGGCTTCTTTCAGGATTTTGCCGGTGGCGTCGTTTTGCTGCACCAGCGCGAGCAGGAATAATTCGCTGGCAATGTAGGCATCGCCGCGTTTGACGGCGGCTTTGTCCATTAAATTCAACACTGCCTGCAACTCGCGGCTGGGCATGATGTCGCCGCCCTGGCCGGATACTTTGGGCAGGCTGCTTAAATATGCGTTGAGTTTTTGTTTGGCCAGCGGCACGTTCACGCCCGCGTGTGCGAGCAGCGCGGCCGCGCCGCTGTCGGCATCGTCGAGCAGGGCTTTGAGTACAAAGCCCGCTTCCAGATAGCTGCTGTCGGCAGCCAGAGCCAGGCTTTGGCCTTCTTGCAGGGCTTGTTGGAATTTGGCGGTTAATTTGTCGAATCTCATAGGGTCTCCTTGATAAAGGGCAGTTTTGTCATGGCACGCTATATAGGGCGGTCTGTGGATAAGTCAAGCGTTAAGATAGGTAAACTGTGGATAAGTAGGCCGCCTGAACAGGTTTTAAAAACTTGCCCGCCGCTTTCAGACGGCCTACCATCGCGCTTTTTCTTCCACGCGACACATCATGAAATACGACTTCACCCTGCCTTCCTCCTCCGGCCAAGACTTCCGCGCCGCCGACCATCTGCCCCTCGTCCTCTATTTCTACCCCAAAGACAGCACCCCCGGCTGCACCACCGAAGGGCTGGAATTCAACGCCCTGCTGCCCGAGTTTGCCAAACTCGGCTACACCGTCGCCGGCATCTCGCGCGACGGCGTCAAATCGCACCAAAACTTCTGCGCCAAACAGGGCTTCAATTTCGAGCTGCTGAGCGACGCCGACGAAACCGTCTGCCGCCTGTTTGACGTCATCAAACTGAAAAAGCTCTACGGCAAAGAGTCCTACGGCATCGAACGCAGCACCTTCGTACTCGACAAAAACGGCGGCATCGCACACGAATGGCGCAAAGTCAAAGCCGCAGGACACGCCGCCGAAGTGCTCGCCGCCCTGCAAGGCAAAGAGGCCGTCTGAAAGCCATGAGCGAGACCATCGAACGCCTGCTCGACCACCTCTGGCTGCAAGACCGCCTGAGCCAAAACACCCTCGCCGCCTACCGCCGCGACCTCGCCAAAGTATCGGCGCGGCTGGCAGAACAGGGGCTGGACTGGTTTAACGCACAAAGCAGCGACCTTGCCGCCGCCGTCTACCATCCCGACGAAAGCCCTCGCTCGCAAGCCCGCGCCCTCTCCGCCTGCAAACGCCTCTACGGCTGGCTGACCGACACCGGCCAAACCGCCGCCGACCCCTGCGAACACCTCACCGCCCCCAAGCGCGAAAAAAAACTGCCACCCCTGATCGGCGAAGCGCAAATCGACGCCCTGCTCGCCGCTCCCGACACCGGCACACCCCACGGCCTGCGCGACAAAGCCCTGCTCGAACTCATCTACGCCACCGGATTGCGCGTCAGCGAAGCCGTCCGCCTGACACTGAACGAAGCCGACCTGCAACGCGGCCTCGTCTCCACCCTCGGCAAAGGCGGCAAACAGCGCATCGTCCCCATGGGCGAAGAAGCCGTTTACTGGCTCGAACGCTATCTGGCCGAAGCCCGCCCGCAGCTGTTAAAAGACGCCCGCCGCGACGAAATCTTCGTCAGCCAGAAACGCGTCGGTATCAGCCGCCAGCTTGCCTGGATGATCGTCGAAAAACACGCCGCCGCCGCAGGCATCCGCCACCTCAGCCCGCACGGCCTGCGCCACGCCTTCGCCACCCACCTCGTCAACCACGGCGCCGATTTGCGCGTCGTACAGCAGCTGCTCGGCCACGCCGACATCACCACCACCGAAATCTACACCCATGTCGCCGCCGAACGCCTGAAAACCATCGTCGACGAACACCACCCGCGTTCTTCATAGCAAAAGGCCGTCTGAAAAGCCCTTTACGGCATTTTCAGACGGCCTCATTTGCCCCCGTCTGCAAACATTCCTATAATCCGCAACTTTCCAACCAAGCCGCGCCACAAGCGGCAAAACCACAAGGACACCGACCATGACCGACCTCACCGCCTGGCAGAGCGCCCCGCTTAACGACATCACCGCCCACATCGTCCCCCGCTACCACGAAACCCACCGCAGCCAGCTTGCCGACATGATCGAGCAGGGCGAACAGCTCGCCGAAAGCAACCCCGACTTCCCCGAAGACTTCGTCCCTCTCGTGCAGGCCATCCAAAACGAGCTGCTCAGCCACATGATGAAAGAAGAGCGCATCCTCTTCCCCATGATCGAAAACGGCGCGGGCAGCGGCGCGGCCATGCCCATCCGCATGATGATGCACGAACACGGCGACCACCAGGGTGCCATCGGCCAACTCGCCGCCGTCACCGGCAACTTCACCCCGCCCGAAAACGCCTCCGAAGAATGGCGGCAGCTTTTCGCCCTCGCCAAACAGTTTGCCGACGACTTGGCCGACCACATCGAACTGGAAGACAACATCCTCTTCGCCCGCACACTCGCCGCATAAACCCCAAAGGCCGTCTGAAACCCTTTCAGACGGCCTTTTTGCCAAACCTCACAGCGTGTCCCACGCGAATACGGCCCACCCCGAAAGGCCGTCTGAAAACGAAGCTTCAACGGAGTGAAAACAGCCTCCGCCCAGCCGAATGAGAAAGGAAAAACCATGCCCGCCGCCGAATCCCTGCTGAAAACCCAATGCCTAATAAACGGACAATGGCGCGACGCCGACAACGGCCGCACCATTGCCGTCACCAACCCCGCCAACGGCGCAACCATCGCCACCGTGCCCGACATGGGCGCAGCCGAAGCCCTGGTGGCCGTTGCCGCCGCCCAAGCCGCGCAAAAAGACTGGGCTGCACGCCCCGCCGCCGAACGCAGCCGCATCCTGCGCCGCTGGTTCGACCTAATGACCGAACACCAAGACGCCCTCGCCGCCATCCTCACCGCCGAACAGGGCAAGCCGCTCTCTGAAGCCAAAGGCGAAATTGCCTACGGCGCATCCTATGTCGAATGGTATGCCGAAGAAGCCAAGCGCGTGTACGGCGACACCATCCCCGCCCTCAACGCAGGCCAGCGCATCACCGTCATCCGCCAGCCCGTCGGCGTGTGTGCCGCGATTACCCCGTGGAACTTCCCCAACGCCATGATCGCCCGCAAAGCCGCGCCCGCCCTGGCCGCAGGCTGCACCTTCATCGTCCGTCCCGCCTCGCAAACCCCGCTCTCCGCCCTCGCCCTGGCCGAATTAGCGCAACGCGCGGGCATACCCACAGGCGTGTTCAACGTCATCACCGGCGATTCCCGCGCCATCGGCGGCGTGCTGACGGGCGATGCGCGCGTACGCAAATTCAGCTTCACCGGTTCGACCGAAACCGGCCGCAAACTGATGGCGCAGTGCGCCGCCACCGTCAAAAAAGTATCGCTCGAACTCGGCGGCAACGCCCCCTTCATCGTCTTTGACGACGCCGACATCGACGCCGCCGTGCAAGGCGCAATCGCCGCCAAATTCCGCAACGCCGGACAAACCTGCGTCTGCGCCAACCGCTTCTACATCGAAAGCGGCGTCTACGACGAGTTCGCCGCCAAATTCGCCGCCGCCGCAGGCCGTCTGAAAACCGGCGACGGTATGCGGCCGGACACCGACATCGGCCCCCTGATCGACGAAGCCGCCGCCGCCAACGTCCGCCGCCTGCTCGACGATGCCGCCGGCAAAGGCGGCAGACTCCTGTGCGGCGGCCTTTCAGACGGCCTCTTCTTCCCGCCCGCCGTTATCGCCGACGCCGCGCCCGACATGGCCGTGTCGCGCGAAGAAATCTTCGGCCCCCTCGCCCCGCTGTTCCGTTTCGAGCACGAAGAAGAAGCCGTGCGCCTGGCCAACGACACCGAATACGGCCTGGCCGCCTATGTCTACACCCGCGACGCCGCCCGCCTCGTGCGCGTGTCCGAAGCCCTCGAATACGGCATGGTCGCCGCCAACACCGGCATGCTCTCCAACGCCGCCGCCCCCTTCGGCGGCGTGAAACAGTCGGGCATCGGCCGCGAAGGCTCGCGCTACGGTTTGGACGAATATCTGGAAATGAAATACATCGTTGCGGGCGGCATAGAAGCGGTTTGAAAACCTGTGAGACCGTCTGAAAGCGCAGCTTCGGCGCAGCCAAAATCATGAGGCCGTCTGAAAAACTGCCAAAACAGTTTTTCAGACGGCCTCAAACCTGTGCAAAGCCTATTCGCCCTGCTCTCCTTCTTTTTTCACCGTCGGAGCGGGCCCCAAACCGAGCCGTTTTTCATAATCCGACAACTCCTTGTGATCCTTCTCTTCCATGCCGAAAGCACTCGCGTTCACCCATACCACCAACACGGCCACCACAATGGAGCACGCTGACATAATAGCCCAAAACATATTTTTCCTCTTTTGATTGTGTGTCAAACCAGCCGCGCATTTTACGCCGATAAGCGCCCGCCGCCAAACCCGCTATAATCCGCCGCTTTCCAACACCGGTACTGTTTCCATGAACCTGCAAAAAGCCCTCGTGATTTTCTCCGGCGGCCAAGATTCCACCACCTGCCTTTTCCAAGCCATCGACACCTACGGCCGCGAAAACGTCGAAACCATCACTTTCCAATACGGCCAGCGCCACGCCGTCGAACTCGAACGCGCACAATGGATCGCGCAGGATTTGGGCGTAAAACAAACCGTACTCGATTTGAGCCTGATGCAGCAGATTACCCGCAACGCGCTGATGGACGACACCGCCGACATTCAGACGGCCGAAAGCGGCGTGCCCAACACATTCGTCGACGGCCGCAACGCGCTCTTTCTGCTCTACGCCGCGATTTACGCCAAAGGGCAGGACATACGCCACATCATCGCAGGCGTGTGCGAAACTGATTTTTCCGGTTATCCCGACTGCCGCGACGTGTTCGTCAAATCCATGAACGTCACCCTCAATCTGGCGATGGATTACAGCTTCCAAATCCACACGCCGCTGATGCACCTCACCAAAGCGCAAACGTGGGCGCTGGCCGACCGCCTCGGCCGCCTCGACTACATCCGCACCCACACCCACACCTGCTACAACGGCATTATCGGCGGCTGCCACGAGTGCCCCAGCTGCGTATTGCGCGAACGCGGGCTGGCGGAGTATCTGTCAGGGAAAGAAGCCTGAAACAGACAAAAAACCAAAGAAGCAGACCGGCGGACGGGAAAATTCTGACAACTGGAAACGGAAGGCGGCGGACGGCCAAGACGGAAAAAAGGGAATAGAGAAACGGGCGTAAAGCCTGATATATCGGGCGTTTGGTTTACGGCATTAGATGGCGTTAGATGTAAAAAAACAGCCCGAAAAGTTGGGCTGTTTTCTTATGTTGGTGCCGACAGCGAGACTTGAACTCGCACGATCTAGGATCACTACCCCCTCAAGATAGCGTGTCTACCAATTTCACCATGTCGGCTGGAAAGGGAATTATTTTTTTGTTTCATCAGCATTACCCGCAGGTACTGCCGATTGTGTTTTCGCAGGTGCGCTTTGCTGCACGTTGCTGAAATCTATCTGCCGTTTTCCCGAGTGGCTGTATATATAAGTCATAGCCAAGCAGGTGGCAAAAAATACGGTTGCGGCGATGGCGGTGCTACGGCTAAGAAAGTTGCTGCTACCAGCAGAACCGAATACGCCCTGGGCACTGCCGCTGCCTCCTGAGAAAGTAGCCCCGGCATCTGCGCCTTTACCGTGCTGCATCAGAACGAGCAGGATAACGGTAAGGCCGGCAAAGCCGTTTAAAATCATAATCAGGGTTTTGAATGCTTCCATAATTTCAGGCTTGTTCGGCTGCGTGGACAATGGCGGCGAAAGATTCGTAGGAAAGCGATGCTCCGCCTACCAATGCACCGTCTACATGCGGTACACCGAATATTTCGGCGGCGTTTTTTTCGTTGACGCTGCCGCCGTAAAGAACGCGAACTATAGCATCGCTGCCGCACATTGACAACACTTCGCTGTAAATAAACGCGTGCATTTGTGCAATTTGTTCTTTACTCGCGACTTTTCCCGTGCCGATTGCCCACACGGGTTCGTAGGCGATGGCAAAATTACGGGTGTTGAGGCCTTTTAAGACGGAAAGCTGGTAGATGACCGCTTCTTTTTCGCGGCCGTCTTCGCGCTCTTTGAGGCTTTCGCCGACGCACAAGAGCGGCGTGAGGCCGGCGGCGAGGACGTTTTCGATTTTCAGGCGCTGGGTGTCGTTTTTTTCGTTGAAATAGAGGCTGCGCTCGGAGTGGCCGATTAAGACGATGTTGACGCCGATGTCTTTGAGCATTTCGGCGGACACTTCGCCGGTGTAGGCGCCGCTGCCGGGGAAGCGGCTGACATCTTGGGCGCAGGTGCGTACGGAGTTGTTGGTGACGGACTGCAAAGCCTGACGAACCTGTTGCAGGTATACGGCGGGCGGTGCAATGCCGATGCACACGTTTTGCTGCGGCGGCAGATTGCGCAGCTCGTGCAGCAGCATATCGTTGTTTTGCAGGCGGCCGTTCATTTTCCAGTTGCCGACCACCCATTTTTTGTTCCACATGTGCAAATCTCCTAATTTTGAGGGCGCGCGATTGTACCCGAATTTATTCGAAAATCCGAACAGGCCGTCTGAAAGCCTGTTTTCAGACGGCCTGTTCGGTTTTTTCAAAAAGCGCCACAAGACCGATTGCCGACGTATCCGACGCGTTCAATAAAACTCCGCTTCGCCTTCCGGCCGCGTTTTAAAACGCTTGTGCAGCCAGTAATACTGTTCGGGCTGTTCGCGCACACGCGCTTCGATAAAGTCGTTCATGCGCTGCGCGTCGGCTTCGGGGCTGTCCGTCGGGAAGTTTTCCCAAGCCGGGTAGAAGCGCAGTTCCACCGTGCCGTCGGCCTGACGCGTGGGGATGGCGGGAATGACTTTCGCGCCTGTGAGCGCGGCGATGCGGCTCAGGCCGGCGATGGTGGCCGTCTGAATGCCGAAAAAACGAACGAACACGGAATCCTTGCGGCCGAAATCCTGGTCGGGCAGATAAAGAAAGGGCGCGTCGCTTTTTTTCAACTGTTTGATGATGGCGCGCAAACCCTCGGTGCGGCCGATGAGGAACACGTTGTCGTAGCGGTGGCGGCCTTTGAGGATTTGCGCGTCGAGCATCGGGTTTTTCTGGTGCGAATACATGCTGATCAGCGGCACGTCCTGATTGAGCGCGTACACCGCCAGCTCGAAAGCCGTAAAATGCGGATAAAGCAAAATCACTTTTTCGCCTGCCGCGAGCGCGTTGTCCAAATAATGCTTGTCGCGGTAGCGCACCAGCTTTTTCAGACGGCCTGCACTGCCGTACCAATACAAACCGTATTCCGCCAGCAGTTTGCCCATCTCCATAAAATGCGCTTTCAACACCGCCTCGCGTTTGCGTTCGTCCCATTCGGGGAAACACTTTTCCAAGTTGATGCGGCCGATGCGGCGGCGCGGCGCCACCAGATAATAGGCTGCCCAACCGAAAAATCTGCCGGTTTGCTGTATGGCGCAAAAGGGCAGAAGCTGGATCAGATAAAGCAGGGCAAACAGAATTTTCATGCGGGTTTTCAGACGGCCTGACAAACGGAAGGCGGGCATTATACGGCAATTGGGCTATAATGCGCCCCGCCTGAAAACGCCGAACGATTAAGGAAAACGAATGAACAAAACCCGCAGGGGCTATGCCCGCCAAGACCGCGTCAAAGAACAAATCATGCGCGAGCTGGCCGAACTCGTGCGCACCGGCCTGAAAGACCCGCGCGCCGGTTTCATCACCATCAACGAAGTGGACGTCACCCGCGATTATAGCCACGCCACCGTCTACTACACCGTCCTCGACGACAGCACCCGCGACATCACCGAAGAAGCTCTCGAACACGCCAAAGGCCACCTGCGCAGCGAGCTGGCCAAACGCATCAAGCTGTTCAAAATCCCCGAGCTGCACTTCAAATACGACTATTCCATCGAACGCGGCAGAAGCATTTCCCACCTGATCGAACAGGTTGCCGCCGAAAAACCCGTGGAAGACTGACATGGCACACCTGATCCTGCGCCCGCTCGAAGGGCTGGAAGTCGTCGGACGCGGCCGCCTTAACTTCGGCTGCCATAAAGACGAGGCCGTCTCCCTGCTGGGCGAACCCTGCCAGCAGAACGACTACGTCCTCTATTACGACCTGCTCGACTGCCATGTCTACTTCGACCGCAGCGGCATTGTCGACTTTTTCGACATCCCCGAAGGCCCTTTCCTGCAAAGCGGCAACAGCGTCGAAATCTACGGCGAAAACCCCTTTGTCCTGCCTGCCGACGAACTCTACGCCCTGCTGGAACAGCACAACGGCGGCGGCAAAATCACCGGCGACGAACCTTATTCCTACCGTTTCTGCGCCATCAACACCGCCATCTGGCGCGACACCTACGAAGAAGAAATCCTGCGCATGATGGCCGAATACCCGCACGAAGCCGAATTGCTCGCCCTCGAACTGCCCAAAGGGCGCAACTATTGGAGCATAGGCATAGGCTCGGCCGACTGTTACAGCAAAAAGCCCAAACGCTGCCTGCCCTGAAAACACAGACTGTGAGGCCGTCTGAAAACCTTTCAGACGGCCTCCTTCTGCAACGGACAGGCTTCAAAATCCGTTCCGGAAAAACACGCACGGCCGCTCCCGCCAACCCCTTCGCGGCATAAACACAGGAATGATGTTTCCGAAAACAAAAAACGCCATGTCTTCCCACATCTTTATCCTCTACATTTGCTTCCTTGCCTATTGCGTCTATTACGCCGTCAAGCTGCGCCGTGCGCCCGTTATCGCCGACATCCCCGCAGGTTGCGGCGGCTTTCCTTTCGACATCGAACGCGGCGGCACATACTCCGTTTGGCTTTGCGCCCCGTCTGCGCCCGACAAAAATCCGCCCTTTGCCATTACCGACCGCGAAGGCAAAAAGCAAAGCCTCCTACCCAAGCTGTTCCACGCCGACTTCGCCCGCAGCAAGCGCAGACACATTATGCTGCGCTACGGCCGTCTGAAAAAAGGTGCGTACAGCTTTGAACACACGGGGGCGGATACCGCCCGCTTTCTGATTAAAAAAACCGCACCCGAATGGCCGCTGATTTTGTTTGTCCTTATCATGATTTTGGCCGATTTTCCCACATAACCACTTATCCTGTTTGCAGCCGCCTCCCTCTTAATCGCCAAACCAACACCATGAACACCAAACCTGCCAAACGCCCCGTCAACGGCGTACTCCTGCTCGACAAACCCGCAGGACTTTCCAGCAACACCGCGCTGCAAAAAGCCCGCCGCCTCTACCGCGCCGAAAAAGCCGGCCACACCGGCGTGCTCGACCCACTGGCCACCGGCCTGTTGCCCGTGTGCTTCGGCGAAGCGGCCAAGTTTGCCCAATACCTGCTCGATGCCGACAAAGCCTACACCGCCACGCTCAAACTCGGCGAGGCCAGCAGCACGGGCGATGCCGAAGGCGAAATCGTCGCCACCGGCCGCGCCGACATCAGCCAAGCCGAATTTCAGACGGCCTGCGCCGCGCTCACAGGTAATATCCGCCAAGTGCCGCCGATGTTTTCCGCACTCAAATACGAGGGCAAACCGCTTTACGAATACGCGCGCAAAGGCATCGTGATCGAACGCAAAGCGCGCGACATCACGATTTACTCGATTGACGTAACCCAGTTTGCCGCGCCCCAAGCCGTGATAGACGTGCGTTGCAGCAAGGGCACGTACATCCGCACCCTCGCCGAAGACATTGCCAAACAACTCAATACCTTTGCCCACCTCACCGCCCTGCGCCGCACCGAAACCGCCGGTTTCACCATCGCCCAAAGCCACACGCTTGACGGTTTGGCCGCGCTGGATGAGGCCGGACGCGACGCGCTGCTGTTGCCCTGCGACGTATTGGTGCAACACCTGCCCCGTTTGGTATTGAACGACACCGCCGTGAAAATGCTGCGCTGCGGCCAGCGCCCGCAGTTTTCAGACGACCTGACCGACGACACACCCTACCGCGTTTACGACAAGGGTGGCCGCTTTATCGGCCTGGTTACTTATCAAAAAGACATAGGCCGTCTGAAAGCCCTGCGGCTAATGAATACGGCGCAGACAGAGTAAGCCGAATGCGGGAGGCCGTCTGAAACCCGTTTTTCAGACGGCCTCCGACAAACGGCCAAAAAAACGTGCAGGCGGCTGCTGCTTACAGTATAATCCGCGCTCCGCCCGACGCCGGGCGGTTTTTTCGGAGTCCGCACGGTTTCGGCTGTCAGGACTTGTCTGCCGCAAGGCTTTATTTTTTGGAGTATTTCCACATGTTGTCCATCGAACAAAAAGCGCAAATCGTCAAAGATTTCCAACGCAAAGAAGGCGATACCGGTTCGTCCGAAGTACAGGTTGCCCTGCTGACCTTCCGCATCAACGACCTCACCCCGCACTTCAAAGCCAACCCGAAAGACCACCACAGCCGCCGCGGCCTGTTGAAAATGGTCAGCGCACGCCGCCGCCTCCTGGCCTACCTGCGTCGCACCAAACCCGACACCTACCGCGAGCTGATTACCCGTCTGGGTCTGCGCAAATAATCCGCGTTTTGCAAACAGAGGCCGTCTGAAAACCTTTCAGACGGCCTTTCTGCCGCCCTACGCTCTTCCATTCCGCTATAATCCGCCGCATTTTGCACAACACATCCGGAACAAAACCATGACCGACCGCCGCTACCTACCCGACACCCGCCCCTATCCCGCCGAAGCCGTCAAACGCGAGCTGCTGATGCACGCCGTGCAGGCCGCAGGCAGCGGCGCACAGGCGAAACTGGCCGCCGAAGCCCTGCGCGCACAGATTTACGGCATGCTCTCGCAAAACTTCTATCTCAACCTGTCCGTCGCCATGAGCATGACCCCCAGCGAAACCGCCTACCGCCAAATCATGGCAGCGCTCAACGACGTCTTGCAGGCCAAAACCGACGACGAAGTGCAATGGTTTGCCCTGCCCGTCGTGCTCGTTGCCGGCTGCAAAAAAGAAGCTGCCCTACCCGCCGCCGCCCCCGCGCTCGAACTCTCCGCCTGCCTGGGCAACTACCCGCACACCCGCCCCTTCGCCCGCGCCACCTGGCTGCCGCGCCTGCTCACCGCCGGACAAATGGCCGAAATCAATGCCGGACAATGGTTCAAAGCCAAGCAAAACGCCGAAGCCGCCGCCGAATTTGCCGCCGCCCTGCCGCAAACCGAAAAACTGCCGCTGGCCGAAGGTCAGTCCGTCAGCGTCGCCTTCGCCCTCGGCTACGGCGGCCGCGAGCTGGCCGAATCGTTGGGCAAAAACTTACAGGAAGCCGCCCTGCCGCTGATGCAGGTGTGGCTCGAAGCCCTGAAAACCCCCGGCGTCACCCTCTTTGCCAACCCGCTATCGCCCGACAGCCCCACCGCCGCCCTCACCGACGCCAGCCATATGCGCCTGCGCATGGCCTTGGACGTGTTCGCCGCCAACTCCATCCGCTCCATCCGCATGCAGAGCCCGCGCGTCGGCGTCGTCATGGCCGCGCAGGAAGGCGGCCGCCTCGTCTTCGGCTTCAACGCCACCGAAAGCCAGTTTGAAATCCAGCCGCAAACCTTCTCCTGGCCGCTCTCGCCGATGGACAAAATCGAAATCGTCCAGCAAAACTTCCTCGACCTGCTCGCCGAATGCCAAGTGGAAAACATCCGCCTGCTGCACGAACCCATAGGCGAAAACGAAGAGCTGCCCACCTATCCCCAAGCCCTGCGCCTCTCCGGCCACAACCCGCTTTACAGCGACGGCAGCGCGTCATGACCCGCGTCCTCTTTGTCTGCCTGGGCAACATCTGCCGCTCGCCGATGGCCGAATATGTTTTGCGCCGCCTTGCCGCCGAACGCGGCCTGTCCGACAAAATCCGCGCAGCCAGCGCGGGCACGTCGGGTTTTCACGACGGCGAAGACATGCACCGCGGCACAAAAACCGTTTTGCAGCGGCACGGCATCGACACAGGCGGCTTTACCAGCCGCAAAATCGAAGCCACCGACAAACAGCATTACGACTACATCGTCGCCATGGACGACGCCAACCTCGCCGAACTCGAACGCCTCTTCGGTCGCCATCCCGACAAACTGTTCAAACTCACCGACCTCATCCCCGAATCGGGTTACAGCCACGTTCCCGACCCCTGGTACACCGGCGATTTCGACGAAACCTACGCCCTCGCCGCAGCAGGCTGCGCCGCCCTGCTGGACAAAATCGCGGCGGAAAAGGGTTTATAAAAAACCACCGCTTCCGCCCGCGCAAACACGGCGGCGGCAACATTCAGGCCGTCTGAAAACCGAAACCAAGGCTTTCAGACGGCCTTTCCTGTTGCCGCGCAAACAGAAATACGAAGAAAGCGTGAAAAGGCATGAGGCCGTCTGAAAGCATAAAACATGCTTTTCAGACGGCCTCAAACCCGCCGCGCCGCATCGGCTATAATGCCGCCTTTTGCCGACCCGACCACGCCATGACCAAACGCCGCGCCTTTCTGCTGCTCACCCTTTCCTTTACCCTCTTCTTTATCGCTCTCATCGGCGCAGGCGGCTGGCTGCTGGCGCAACACAGCCGCCAGTTCGCCGTCGCCTGCTTCCTCTTTGCCTTTGCCGCCGCCTTCGGCCAAATCACTTCCCTCGCCCTCTTCATCCGCGAACACGCCCGCGCCCAAGCGGCGCAAAGGCCGTCTGAAAACACCGTTCAAACACCAGAAAACCGAGACCGCCATGCTTGAAAAAATCGTCCTCGCCAGCGGCAACGCAGGCAAACTCAAAGAATTCTCCCGCCTCTTTGCCGCGCACAACATCCAAATCCTGCCGCAATCGCAGTTTGACACGCCCGAATGCCCCGAGCCCTACCACACCTTTGTCGAAAACGCCCTCGCCAAAGCCCGCCACGCCTCGCGCCACAGCGGCCTGCCTGCCCTCGCCGACGACAGCGGCATCTGCGCCGACGCACTCGGCGGCGCACCCGGCGTACAGTCTGCCCGATACGCCGGCGAAAACCCCAAATCCGATGCCGCCAACAACGCCAAACTCTCCGCCGAACTGGCAGACAAAGCCGACAAAAGCTGCTACTACGTCTGCGTACTCGTTTTCGTGCGCCACCCCGACGACCCGCAGCCCGTCATCGCCGAAGGCATCTGGCGCGGCCAATGGCAGATTGACGCCAAAGGCCAAAACGGCTTCGGCTACGACCCGCATTTCTACCTGCCCGAACACGGCCTCACCGCCGCCGAACTCGCGCCCGAAACCAAAAACGCCGAAAGCCACCGCGCCCAAGCATTGCGCGAACTGCTCGACAAAATCGCCGCTTTATAAAGCCAAAGGCCGTCTGAAACCCAACAAACTTTCAGACGGCCTCGCGCCCCCAAAACCATGCCCAAACCCACCGCCGCCGACCTGGCCGCCTTTGCCGGACACACCGCCGCATTCGCCCCCATCACGCCCGAAGAGCTGGCGCACATCATCGCGCACAAACACACCGCCGTAGTTTTCTTCGCCAAAGCAAGCTGTTCCTATTGCCGCCGTTTCGCGCCGAAACTCAAAGCCGCCGCCGAACAAACCGGTACCGCCGTGCGCTTCGCCGACAGCAGCGACAAAACCGCATGGGCGGCTTTCCGCGCGCAACACGGCATCAAAACCGTGCCCGCGCTGGTGAAGATTCTTTCAGACGACGTATTAGCCGTCTACAATTCCCAATTGACCCAAGCCGAAATCGAGGATTTTCTATCATGACCCGCGAACGCCACCCTTCCTTCGTCTGCTTTTCCTGCCGCATAAGCGTTCCGCCCGCCAAATACAGCCGCCGCCCGCCCGCCTGCCCCTCATGCGGAAAACCGTGCGACCATTGGAACGGCGGCCTGATTGCCGGCTGCCCGCCGCTGCCGCCGTCCGAACAAAGCGAAAAATGGCGCGGTTTGGAACAGGACTACCGCAAACGGCAGCAGGAAATAAACGCCGAATATCTGCTGTGGAAACAACAGATCATCACAGACCTGCAACAGCATCTGGCGCAGGCCGAAGCGTTGGGTCTGGACGAAATAGCGGCCGACGACCGTTTGTGGCTGGAAAAAATCGCCGGACTCGACGAAACACCGTTTGCCTGTTCGCGTCCCATGCTGTACGGGCGGAATATGAAACGCGAAGCGGCAACGGCAAGCGACATCAGCAACGACGATCCCGAATCCCTCGTCAATGTCCTGATTGCCGAAAGCCGCAACAAACCATACAGCGAAAAGCAGCAGGTCGAACTTGACGAGCGGATTTACTGTAAAAACAGCCTGCACGTCTACGATATTTTCGGCCAAATCTGGCACCAATACGGCCGCAAGGGCGACTTTCAACGACAACGCTGCTTCCTAAACTGCCATTTCGTCGTATAAAAAACACCCATGACCCAAATCACCTTCCAAAAACCCGGCCACCTCGCCGCCCTGCCGCCCCTGTCGCTCTATATCCACATCCCGTGGTGCATTAAAAAATGCCCGTATTGCGACTTCAATTCCCACAGCCTGAAAAACGGCCTGCCCGAAGAAGCCTATATCGACGCGCTCTTGGCCGATTTGCAGACCGAATTGCCCAATATCTGGGGGCGGCCGGTGGAAACGATATTTTTCGGCGGCGGCACGCCCAGCCTGTTTCAGGCGGCCTCCATCGACCGCCTGTTGAGCGGCCTGCGCTCGCTACTTCGTTTGCAGCCCGAAGCGGAAATCACGCTCGAAGCCAACCCCGGCACGTTTGAAATCGAAAAATTCAAAGGCTTCAAAGACGCGGGCATCACGCGGCTTTCCATCGGCGTGCAGAGTTTCAACGACACCATGCTTGAGCGGCTCGGGCGCGTGCACAACGGCAGCGAAGCCCAGCGCGCCATCGATACCGCCTTGAAACTGTTTGAAAAAGTCAACATCGACTTGATGTACGCCCTGCCCGGCCAAACCGTTCAGACGGCCTTAACCGACGTGAACACCGCCATCGCCACCAGCGCGAGCCACATCAGCGCCTATCATCTGACCATGGAGCCGAACACGCCTTTCGGCCACACGCCGCCCAAAGGCCTGCCGCAAGACGAAGCCGCGCTCGACATCGAAGACGCGGTACACGACGCGCTCGACGGCGCAGGTTTCATCCACTACGAAACCTCCGCCTTCGCCCGCCCGCAAATGCAGTGCCGCCACAACCTAAACTATTGGCAGTTTGGCGACTACATCGGCATCGGCGCAGGCGCGCACGGAAAAATCTCGTTTCCCGACCGCATCGAGCGCACCGTGCGCCGCCGCCACCCCAACGACTACCTTGCCGCCATGCAGCGCAACCCTTCAGACGGCATCGACCGCAAAACCGTGTCCGCCGACGATTTGCCCTTTGAATTCATGATGAACGCCCTGCGCCTCTCCGAGGGCGTACCCGCCACCCTGTTGCAGGAGCGCACCGGCATCAGCTCCGCCCGCATCATGGCGCAAATCGAAACCGCCCGCCGCAAAGGCCTGCTCGAAAACGACCCCACCGTGTTCCGCCCCACCGCGCAAGGCAGGCTGTTTCTCAACGATTTGCTGCAATGCTTTTTGTGAAGCAGCAACGCCGTAGTTTTTTTATTTTGCTTCACTATAAAATACGAGAAAGGAAAAAACATGAACATCCCCCCCGAACAGGCGCAGCGGCGCATCGACGAAATCCAAGCCCTCTACCGCCGCTGGCTCGAACTGCTGCCCGCGCTGGAAGATGCGCAGGCGCAATGGCGGCAGGCTGCTGACATCATGGCCGAACTCGACCGTTTTTACGCAACCGAATACATGCCCTACTGCAACGCGGTTTCAGACGGCCTGCCCGTCTCGCTGCACACGCAGGGCGAATACAGCGTATTGAGCGAAGACGCGCTCTTTAACGCCTTCGGTGACCATTACCACATCGCCTGGCAGTGGCTGCGCCTAGCCACGGCCGCCCTCGACCCCGACAACCGCGCCTGAATGCCCGACACGCCACAGGCCGTTCCCGCCTACGCGGGAATGACGTTTCTGAAACCCTTTTTTCCACCAACTGCAAAGGAAGCATCATGAAAAAAACCGCCCTCGCCGCCCTGCTCGCCCTCTCTGCCGCCGCTGCGTCGGCCGCACAGCCCGACGGCCGCTGGCAGATACTCGAAGCCGCTGGCAAACCCGCAGACAGCGCCTTTATCGAGTTCGATGCCGCCGAACACCGCCTGCACGCAAGCGCGGGCTGCAACACCCTCAACGCCGCCTACCGCGTCACAAAAGGCCGTCTGAAAGCCCAAGCCGCCGCCTCCACCCTGAAAGCCTGCGAAGGCGACGCGATGGAACACGAAGCGGCCATCGCGCAAATCCTCGAACGCGGCACGGCCTACCGCGTCAAAGGCAACACGCTTACGCTCACGGGCAGACGCGGCAAGGTGCTGCTGCGCGCCAAACGCGAAAGCGAATAAACGCAAACAAAAAAGCCTGCGGAGATGCCGCAGGCTTTTTTGTTTCCGTGTGGATTGTGATGCAGACGGGAAACGGGATTTCACTCCGTTGCCGCCTAGTTTTCAGTTTCAGAAACGTCATTCCCGCGAAGGCGGGAACGGCCTCTGCCTGTCCGGCCGCAGCAGCAGAAACAGCGCCAGCGAAGTCAGCGCGCCGAGCGTGTCGGCCAGCATGTCTTTTTGCGCGTCCCAAATATCGCCCTGCGAGCCGAGCACTTCGATGCCCGCCTGCCCGCCTTCGATAACGGCATACTGCCATTCGATGATTTCATAAGCTGCCGCCACGCTCATGATGAAAAACAGCGAGAAAAACAGCGCCAGCGGCAAGCCCGCAAGGCGGCGGCGCAGCAGCCATTCGGCCATTGCAAAGGCGTAGAAGCCGATGATGTAGTGGCCGACGCGGTCGAAATGGTTGCGCCCCTCGCCCAACAGCGGCGCAAGCAGGCAGTTAGCGGCGTCGAAGGGTACGGCGGCAAAGGTATAGTGCGCGCCGACGGTGTGCATAAACAGCCACAGGCTCATCAGCAAATACGCCGCGTTGCTGAAACGGAAGCGGCGGTGCGTCAGCACCAGCGCGAAAAACACGGCCGACACGGGAATAATCTCGGCATACCACACGGCACGGTCGAGCGGGGCAATGCCCGACCATACCATCAGCGCGGCGAGCGCGAGGGCGAGTATCGTGGGAAACAGGTTTTGCGGTTTTTGCATGGGTTTCTTTCTGTTTTCAGACGGCCTCATGCCCTTTTCAACCAATCTTCACTTTTTTCAAACGCAGCGCGTTGCCGAGTACGGAAATCGAGCTGGCGGCCATCGCTGCGCCCGCAATCACGGGGCTGAGGTAGCCCAGCGCGGCCAGCGGGATGCCCAATGTGTTGTAGAAAAAGGCGAAAAACAGGTTTTGCCGGATGTTTTTCAGCGTGGCTTGTGAGATGAAGAGCGCGTCGGCAAGGCGGTTGACCGAGTGCTGCATCAGCGTGGCCGATGCGCTGTGTTCGGCGATGTCGGCGCCGCCTTTCACGGCGAAGCTGACATGGGCGGCAGCCAGCGCGGGCGCGTCGTTGATGCCGTCGCCCACCATCGCCACGGTGCGGCCTTCGGCTTTGAGCCGTTCGATTTCGGCGGCTTTGCCGCGCGGGGTCATGCCGCCGCGTGCTTCGGCGATGCCCAGTTGCGCCGCGATGTCGTCAACAGCGGCCTGCTTGTCGCCGCTGAGTACAAGCACGCGGATGCCGCGCGTTTTCAGACGGCCTACGGCTTCGGCGGCATCGGCTTTGAGCGTGTCGGAGAGTGCAAACGCGCCTGCGGGTTTGCCGCCCACCGATACGGCAACAATGCTTGCGTTGCGCCATAGGCCGTCTGAAAAGAGGGAGTCGGGCAGTTCAACGCCTGCAAAACCGGCTTGGCCTGCTTTGACTTCTGCGCCGTCAACATACGCGCTGATGCCTGCGCCGACGGCGGTGTGTGCGTTTTCAGACGGCGGAATGTCGATGCCGCGTTTGCGTGCGGCGGCGACGATGGCGGCGGCAAGCGGATGGGCGGCGTTTTGTTCGATGGCGGCGGCAAGGCGGTAGAGGCCGTTTTCGTCAACGCTGTCTGCATCGGCCAGCCATACGGCGGCCACGCGCGGGCGGCCTTCGGTGAGCGTGCCCGTTTTGTCGAGCACCACGGTATCGACCTGTGCGGCGGTTTCCATCGCGGCCGCGTCTTTAAACCAGATGCCGTGCCGCGCCGCTTTGCCCATGCCCACCATAATCGCGGCGGGCGTGGCCAGGCCGAGCGCGCACGGGCAGGCAATCACGAGCACGGCCACGGCGCGCATCAGCGCAAGCGTCCAATCGCCGCTGAAAATCCAGTTCAAAACAAAAATCAGCAAAGACACGCCCACCACGGCGGGCACAAACACCGCCGCCGCTTTGTCAGCCACGCGGGCAATCGGTGCTTTGCTGCCCTGCGCTTCGGAGAGCGCGTTCATCATGTCGCCCAACAGCGTGGCGCTGCCGAGTTTGGCGGCGCGGTAGGTAATGCTGCCGTCGCTCATCAGCGCACCGGCCAACACTTTGCTGCCCGCCTGTTTGACTTCGGGGCGCGATTCGCCGGTGAGATGGCTCTCGTCTGCCCAGCCGCTGCCGCTCTCGACGATGCCGTCTGCGGCGATGCGCTCGCCGTGGTTGGCGCGTATCAGGTCGCCGACGGCGATTTGGTCGGCCGACAGTGCAACCCACGCGCCGCCGCGCATCACGTTAACCTGCGCGGGCGTGAGTTTGATGAGCAAACTGAGGCTGTTGAGGCTGGATTTTTTCGTGCGCCGCTCCAAAAATTTGCCCAGCGACACAAAGCCCACCACCATCACGCCCGCCTCAAAATACACATGCGCGCCGTGTGCTGCGTGTGCGCCGAAAAACAGCATATAGGCCGAGTAAAGGTAAATCGACAGCGTGCCAATGGTTACCAACACATCCATATTCGCCAGCCCGCCGCGTATGCTCGCCCATGCGCTTTTGTAAAACGGCACGGCCAGCCAAAGCTGCACCACGCTGGCCAGCGCAAACTGCCACAAAGGCGGCAGCATCCAATCGTGCCGCCCCGCCATCATGCCCGCCATGCCGATAAGAAACGGAACACTCACCGCCAGCAGCAAAGCCAGCCGCCAGCCGATACGCACCGGCACATCCTGCGGCATGGCCGCTTCGGTTTTTTCCACCGCACGGAAACCCGCCTTATCGATAATCGCGGCAATCTCGGCGGCAGACACGCGGCTGCCGTCAAACACCACCTGCGCCTCTTCGCCGGCAAAATTCACGCCAGCTGATTCGACAAAGTCTTTTTTGTTCAACACCTTTTCAATGCGCGAGGCGCAGGCCTGGCAGTTCATGCCTTCGATTTGGAAACGGGCTTTTTGTTGCATGGCGGGTTCTTCCCTGGTTTTGGCGTTTCAGACGGCCTGTTTTCAGACGGCCTGCATAGAGTAGCGGAGCGAGAAGCAGGAGGCCGTCTGAAAAGGCGTTTGCCGCTTTCAGACGGCCTCGGAACGTTTGGCACGTTTACTGCCGGTAGTGTTTCAGGAAACGCGCCAGCCGCTCCATCGCTTCTTCGATTTGATAGACGTGCGGCAGGGTGACGATGCGGAAGTGGTCGGGTTTGATCCAGTTGAAGCCCGTGCCGTGCACCAGCAGCACTTTTTCCTGCACGAGAAAGTCGTAGACGAATTTCATGTCGTCGGTGATGCCGTACATTTCCGTGTCGATTTTCGGGAACATATACAGCGCGCCCTGCGGTTTGACGCAGCTGATGCCGGGAATCTGCGTTACCATTTCCCAGGCTTTGTCGCGCTGTTCGAGCAGGCGGCCGCCGGGCAGGATGAGTTCGTTGATGCTCTGGTAGCCGCCCAAGGCCGTCTGAATGGCGTGCTGCATGGGGGTGGTGGCGCACAGGCGCATGGAGGCGAGCATGTCCAGCCCTTCGATGTAGCCTTTGGCGTGCTGCTTGGGGCCGTTGAGCAGCATCCAGCCCTGGCGGAATCCGGCCACGCGGTAGGATTTGGAGAGGCCGTTGAAGGTGACGGTGAGCAAATCGGGGGCAAGGGCGGCGATGTGGTGGTGTTCGGCACCGTCGTAGAGGATTTTGTCGTAGATTTCGTCGGCGAAAATAATCAGGCCGTGGCGGCGGGCGAGTTCGGCGATTTCGAGCAAAACTTCTTTGCTGTACACCGCGCCGGTGGGGTTGTTGGGGTTGATGATAACGATGGCTTTGGTGCGGGCGTTGATTTTGGCTTCGATGTCGGCGAGGTTGGGAAACCAGTCGCGCTCTTCGTCGCACAGGTAATGGCGCACGGTGCCCCCGGCGAGGGTGGCGGCGGCCGTCCACAAGGGGTAGTCGGGCGCGGGGATGAGGATTTCGTCGCCGTCGTTCAACAGCGCCTGCATCGACATGGTGATGAGTTCGGACACGCCGTTGCCGATGTAGACGTCGTCGACGGTGACATCACGCAGGCCTTTGGTCTGGTAGTAGTGGACGATGGCTTTGCGGGCGGAATAGAGCCCTTTGGAGTCGCAGTAGCCCTGCGAGGTGGGCAGGTTGCGGATAACGTCGACGAGGATTTCGTCGGGCGCTTCAAAGCCGAAGGGGGCGGGGTTGCCGATGTTGAGTTTGAGGATTTGGTGGCCGTCTTCTTCGAGTTGGAGGGCTTTTTTGTGTACGGGGCCGCGGATGTCGTAGCAGACGTGGTCGAGTTTGGCGGATTTGGTGAATTTGTCCATGATGGCGTGTTCCGTTAAGAGAGGGTAAACAGGCGTAAATGTACTCTGTTTGCGGCTTGGGGGCAAAGGCCGTCTGAAAACGTTTCAGACGGCCTTAGGGGCTGTTGACAATTGGTTTGCGAAGCGGATTTTGCGTCAGAAAGCGGCAGATGCAAGGCGCAAACCGCAGCAAGGTTGGACACCTTGTGAGGATTTGCAACGCGGCAGATGCTGTTTTATGGCGCAAAACCCGCTTCGCAAACCAATTGTCAACAGCCCCTAGGAGCATATTCGACGAGGGTGTGGTCGCAGCCTGCCAACTCTTCGTCAATGATGGCGGCGATGGCCTGCCAGTCGCCTTTGGCCAGTCCGGCGCCGATTTTCGGGTAGGCGATGCGCTTGTCGGGATAGCGGCGTGCGATTTCGGCGAAGGCGGCGCGGATGGCGGCATAGTCGGCCAGCACGCCCGCGCCCTGCCAGTGGTCTTGCGTGTAGGCGTTGGCAACGGTGAAACGCACGCCGCCGCGTTCGATTTCGGCGGTGCTGATGGTGCCGAGTTTGCCCGCGCCTTTGGGCGTGGCGAGGTCGGCAGTGTAGGCTTCGGGGAAGGCGGCCTTGATTTGTTTGGCGATACCCGCGTCCATCGCGTGGCGGCAGTTGCAGCCGTGGACGATAACGTCGAAGCGTCCGGCCAACGCGAGGGCGATCAAATCGCCTTGTATGGTGTTCACGGCGGGTTTCCTTTTGCAGACTTGGAATCGGAGGCCGTCTGAAAGGCTTTCAGACGGCCTTCGGGCTTTTCAGACGGCCTCTTGTCCGCGTTCGTCGGCCGCTTCGTAGGCTTCGACGATTTTCTGCACGAGCGGGTGGCGGACGACGTCTTCGCTGGTGAAGGTGTGGAAATACAGCCCTTCAATGCCGCGCAGTTTTTCGCGCGCGTCTTTCAGGCCGGATTTGATGTTTTTCGGCAGGTCGATCTGGCTGATGTCGCCGGTGATAACCGCTTTTGTGCCGAAGCCGATGCGGGTGAGGAACATCTTCATCTGCTCGGGCGTGGTGTTCTGCGCTTCGTCGAGGATGACGTAGGCGCTGTTGAGGGTGCGGCCGCGCATATAGGCCAGCGGGGCGATTTCGATCAGGCCTTTTTCCAAGAGCTTGGTGACGCGGTCGAAGCCCATCAAATCGTAAAGGGCGTCGTAGAGCGGGCGCAGGTAGGGGTCGACTTTTTGTGTCAGATCGCCGGGCAGGAAGCCGAGTTTTTCGCCCGCTTCGACGGCGGGGCGCACGAGGATGATGCGCTCGATTTGGTGTTTTTCCATCGCGTCGGCGGCAGCGGCCACGGCGAGATAGGTTTTGCCCGTGCCCGCCGGGCCAAGGCCGAAGACAATGTCGTGGTTCAGGAGGGCGCGAATGTAGCCGTTTTGGCGCGGCGTGCGCCCGCCGATGCTGCCGCGCTTGGTTTGCAGGTAATACTGTTTGCCGTCGCTTTTTTCTTCGTGGGCGGCGTCGGCGGTTTTGGCTTCGACGGCGGCCAGGCTGATGTCGTTGTCGTCGAGATCGCGCGTTTGCGCGGTATCGGCAAGGGCGACGAGGGCGCAGCGACCTGCGTGGGCGAGGCCGCCGATAAAGGTGAAGTCGGCAAAACGGCGGGTGATTTGGATGTCCAAAGCCTTGCCCAACGCGGCAAGGTTGGCGTCGAAGGGGCCGGCGAGGCGTTGCAGGACGGTGTTGTCGATGTCGTCGAATGTCAGGCGGACGGTGTGGCTCATGGCTGGTTTGGCGTGAAAAGTAAAGACGGGCGCAATATGGGCTGTTTGCCCGCGAAAATCAAGCAAAGGCCGTCTGAAAGCCCTATTTCATGCTTTCAGACGGCCTCTGTGCTTGCGCGGCGTTTTACAGCTTCACCGAATGCTCGCGCGTTTCGTGGAACACGATGTCCGGCCAGCGCTCTTGGGTGAGATTCAGATTCACGCGGTTGGGGGCGAGGTAGGCGAGGTTGCCGCCTGCGTCGATGGCAAGGTTGCCCGCGTTGGCTTTTTCAAACTCGGCGAGCTTTTTCTTGTCGTCGCACGACACCCAGCGCGCCGACCAGATGGACGCGTTGTCAAACACCGCTTCCACGCCGTATTCGTTCGCCAGCCGCGAGGTAACGACTTCAAACTGCAACACGCCCACCGCGCCGAGTATCAAATCCGCGCCGCTCATCGGCTTGAACACCTGCACCGCGCCTTCTTCGCCCAGCTGCTGCAAGCCTTTTTGCAGTTGTTTGATTTTCAGCGGGTTTTTGATGCGCACGCTGCGGAACAGTTCGGGCGCGAAAAACGGAATGCCGGTAAACGCCAGCGTTTCGCCTTCGGAAAAGCTGTCGCCGATTTGGATATTGCCGTGGTTGGGAATGCCGATGATGTCGCCCGCAAACGCTTCTTCCACCAGCTCGCGGTCGTGCGACATAAACGTAACCACGCTGCTGGCGGCGATTTCGCGGTTGATGCGCAGGTGTTTCATCTTCATGCCGCGCTCGAATTTTCCCGAGCAGACGCGCAAAAAGGCGATGCGGTCGCGGTGTTTCGGGTCCATATTGGCTTGGATTTTGAACACAAATCCCGAAAACTTGGCTTCATCGGGCGCAACTTGGCGCACGGTGGCATCGCGCGGCTGCGGCGCGGGTGCCCAGTCAATCAGCGAGTTCAAAATTTCCTGAATGCCGAAATTGTTGATTGCCGAGCCGAAGAACACGGGCGTGAGTTCACCCGCCAAAAATTCATCCAAATCAAACTCGTTGGACGCCGCCTGCACCAACTCAATCTCATCGCGCAGCTGCTGGATTTCCAGCGGAAAACGCTGCGCCAACTCGGGATTGTCGATGCCTTTAATCACGTCAAACTCGTGCGGCAGCCGCTCGCCGCCCGCGTCAAACAGATACACTTCGTCATTCAGAATGTGGTACACGCCCTTGAAGTTTTTGCCCATGCCGATCGGCCAAGTTACGGGCGCGCAGCGGATTTGCAGGATGTTTTCCACTTCGTCCAGCAACTCCAAAGAATCGCGCACTTCGCGGTCGTATTTGTTCATAAAGGTTACGATGGGCGTGTTGCGCAGGCGGCAGACGTTGAGCAGTTTGATGGTTTGTGCTTCCACGCCTTTGGCGGCGTCGATCACCATCAGCGCGCTGTCCACGGCGGTGAGCACGCGGTAGGTGTCTTCCGAGAAGTCTTGGTGGCCGGGGGTGTCCAGCAGGTTGACGGTGTGGTCTTTGTAGTCAAACTGCATCACGGACGAAGCCACCGAAATGCCGCGCTGCTTCTCGATTTCCATCCAGTCGGAGGTGGCGAATTTGCCGGTTTTCTTGCCCTTTACCGTACCCGCGCTTTGGATCGCGCCCGAAAACAGCAAGAGCTTTTCGGTGAGCGTGGTTTTACCCGCGTCGGGGTGGGAGATGATGGCAAACGTGCGGCGGCGGCGCACTTGATCGAGGATTTCGGACATGGTTCTTTAAAATCAAAAATATCAGGCCGCTTTCAGACGGCCTGACGGGGTGTTGGAAAGGCGCGGATTGTACGGAAAAAACAGAGGCGCTTCAACGGAAAACGGGGCGGGTGTAGGGAGTGAGAAGAGTCGGAAGCGTTCAGACGGCCTCTGACGGCTTGAAGCCGCTGTCGAGGCCGTCTGAAACCTGTTCCCTCTTTTGCTTGCGGGAGGGCTGGGTGGAGGTTTGCGGTTTGAACGGGATTTATACGGCGGCGGACAAGCGGTTCTGTGCCCCTCCTCTGCCCTCCCCCGCGCTTGGGTGTACAGACCGGACACATAGGTAACACCTGTGCGGGGACATGGGTAACAGTTTTTCGGGCAGTTTAGCAGAAGTCGTTCAGGTCAATCCGGCCGAGGCGGTA